>CAJXPH010000092.1 GCA_913057765.1 uncultured Campylobacteraceae bacterium | reverse complement strand
TACGAGATCCTCTCTGGTCTCGTGGGCTCGGAGATGTGTATAAGAGACAGCCATATATTAATAACTCTTCGTCTTCATTATCATAATTAATTGTCATATTAATATTTGAGTAAAAAATTTGCTTTCCTATAATTTCAAATATATCTTCAAAAGCCTTTCTTATTGAAAAAAGTATCTTTTTAGTGGAAGGTTTTAAGAAGTTTCTAAAATCACTTAATGTTTGTGACATATATTTTATTTGTATCATTGAATCATTAACAAAATCTTTAACATCAATATCTTTTAGTTCATTTAGTAAATAAGAAGTTTGGATATCTTGTACTTGAGCAGATAATTCAACTAATGGCTCATTCCATTGGTGTGCTATTGCTGCAACCATATCACCCATTTCTGCTAACTTACCTTGTTGGATTAAAAATTGTTTTTGTTGTATACGTTCTGTAATATCATCTAAAATACAAACTATTCCACCGATAGAAGCATCGTTATTTAAGTATACGGCTTTGTTAATAATTACATGTTTCATATGATTGTTTGATAAGTGAAGAGTTACTTCAGAGGTATTTGTTCCTAGTGTTTCTAGTAACTCCTGATCTACTTCTTCATTTCTCTTTGCAATATCTGGGGAGAAAAAATCATGAGCAGTCTTTCCTATCACATCTTTCTTTGTAATATTTAATAAGTTTGAAAATGCTTTATTACAGCCTAAGAACTTACCTTCTTTATTTTTATAATAAATTGGATTAGGAAGAGTATCTAATAATACTTTATCAAATTTAATTCTATTTTGTAGATCTTTCTCTACTATTTTTCTTCTTTGTATATTTGCTTTCATAGAAAAAACCATTATTGTCAGAACAAGAATTATGGTTAAAGTTAGAACTACTAATTTTGTATATTTTCTAAAGAATCCATGGGGTTCATTTATTATTTCATAATCTTCAATATGCTCATCTACATTTATATTAAATCTATTTAATTCATCATAATCAAAAAGGTATTTATTCGGAGATTTTTCTAAGATAGGTATATCTTTTATATGTCTGCCATTTAACACTTGCAGAGCCATGTCTGATACTGCATTACCTTGGGCTGTTGCAGAAGTTAAAAGTCCACCAACAATTCCAAAATCTAAATAAAAATCCCAAAGTCCATATATGGGAACTACACTTGTTTCTCTTAACTCTTCTAAACTTTGTTTATAAGTAAAGTATTTTCCTGTTTTATCTTTAAAAAGAAGTACGAAAAGTATAACGGTATCATCATCTAGTTTAGAAGCCTTTTTCTGAAGATTTTCTATTGCTATATCGTCTATATATTCAATCTCTACTTTTTTAGAATATTTTTTAATTATTGGTCGTAAATCCCGTTTTATTGCATATCCAGTCTTAGACCTATCATTTACAATGACAAGTTTTTTTAATTTAGGATGTAGGTTTAGGATTAGTTCAAAGTTTTTTTCTAAATCAACTTGTTCTACAACTCCTGTCATATATCTTGTCATATAATTTTCGGCAAGTTGTGCTTTTTCAAAATTGTTGATTCCTGTAAATAATACAGGTAAATCTTTAAAAAGATACTCATGATATCTTATTGCAAAATCAAAAGCGTTATTATCACTTGCAATTATTAAATCAAAGTTTCTACGCGAAAGTTGTTCTTTGTATAAGTCTGCGAGTTTATCAAGATATATGGGTCCTACAATTCTTTTTGTATCCATATATAAAGTTGTAAGTTCAATGTTATTATTAGTTTTGAATTTATCTTCGACAGCTTTAGAAATATCGTCACTCCATTTATACCCTTTATGGTATGAATGAAGTAATAATACTTCTTTATTAGCGGCATATAAAAAGTTTAATAATAGTATAAATAATATAAATAATTTTCTCATTTAAACCCTAGTCTTGTCATATGGTTTAAATTATATCATTATTCAACAAAAATAACATATCCAGACTTTGGTCCATGGGCACCAATAACTAAAGATTGTTCAATGTCTGCTGTTTTTGATGGTCCACTTACAAATACGCCGTAAGTAGAGTTCTCAAATGAAATTAAATCATATGCTTCGTGCATATTATTAAGTAATGAATTTTTGTCCACAACTAATACAATATTTTGAGCAATGAAATATAAACTTCGGTGTCTATTTTCACTATTTTTTAACCAAACTGCACCATTTTCAGTAACTGCAAATTCACCTTTTACCACTGCTAAATCAATATCTTTTAGATTATGTGGATCATCTTCATTGTTAGAATCAAAATTTCCTAAATTACAAATATCAACGTTTGTTGAAATTATCTTTTCATCAGGATAAATCTTTTTTATTGTTACATCTAGTTCTTCTTTTTTGATTACTAAAGCTTTCCCTCCTACACTTTCTAGCATAGTTGTAAATTTACTAAATTTGTCGTCAAATGTTAATCCGAAATTTGTATATTCTGGAAGAGGATTATCCTTAACAACATTATTAGTTCTTATACTTTGAAGTATTTGTTCTTTACTAGTCATCTTTTAATCCTTCTTTATATAAATCTTTAAAACTCTTCTCTGGCATATTTGGTAAATCTCTTTGTTTTCCCCAGATATTAAATTTATTATATATAAGTCCTTTTGGAAGCATAGGAACAACTTTTCTACCAACTTTTCCTACAAAATTAAATAGAGCTGGTTTTGACATTAACCAAACAGCAGCTTGCATACCTAATCTTTTTTGATTTGAGATAATATTCTTTTCTCTTAAATCTTGTCTATGTGTATAAAGTTGAGAATCTAAATCAATTTTCACTGGACATACATTTGTACAAGACCCACAAAGAGTACAAGCAAATGATAAAGTTTTATGTTTTTTAGGGTCTCTAAAAGTTGCTAGTGTTGAACCAATAGGTCCTGGAATAACATACTCATACGAATGTCCACCAGATCTTCTATAAATTGGACATGTATTCATACAAGCTCCACATCTAATACAATTTAAAGCTTTTTTGTAAGATTCAGATTGTAAAAAAGGTGTTCTTTTATTATCTACAATGATAACATGCATTTGCCCACCTTCAATTGGTCCATGAAAATGCGATGTATATGATGTAATTGGTTGTCCTGTTGCACTACGAGCAAGAAGTCTTGTAAATACAGATAAATCTTCAACTCTTGGAATGATTTTTTCAATTCCCATTGAAGCAATATGAAGATTAGGAACAGACGCCCCCATATCAGCATTTCCTTCATTTGTACAAACTACAACTCCACCTGTTTCTGCAATTGCAAAATTAACTCCGGTTAACCCAGCTTCTGCTGTTAGAAAATCTTCTCTTAAAGAAGCTCTTGCTGCTCGAGTAAGATAAGTAGGATCATCATTCCCTTTTTCTGTTCCTAAATGTTCATGAAAAGTATCTGATACATCAGATTTTTTTAGATGAATTGCTGGCAGTACAATATGAGAAGGTGGTTCATCTCTTAACTGAACGATTCTTTCACCTAAGTCAGTATCAATAACTTTAATTCCTCTACTTTCTAAGTATGGATTTAAATGACACTCTTCTGTTAACATTGATTTTGATTTTACAAGTTTTGTAACATTCTTTGCACTTAAAAGTTTATGTACAATTTCATTATGTTCTTGTGCATCTTTAGCCCAATGAACTGTTATTCCTCTTTTAGTAGCATTCTCTTCAAATTGTAGAAGGTACTTGTCTAAATTACTCATTGTATGAGTTTTAATTTGATCCGCAAAACTTCTTAACTGTTCCCATTCTGGGATAGATTTACTTGCAAGGTCTCTTTTTTCTCTTACAAACCATAATGCTTTGTCATGCCAATGCATTCTTTCGTCATTTGCTACAAATTTTGCAGCATTTTCTGGATGGTTATTAGTACCCATTTTACACCTCCCCAGCTAGAATCTCTGTGATATGCATAACTTTTAAAGGTTTCCCATCTCTATTGATTATTCCTTCCATATGCATTAAGCATGACATATCTGCACCTGTCATTATTTCTGCATCTGCTTGTAAGTGGTCATCAATTCTATCTTTTCCCATTGCAACAGAAATTGCTTCTTCTGTGACACAGAATGTTCCACCAAAACCACAACACTCATCATCTCTTTTTAAATCAACAATCTCAATATCTTTTACAAGTGATAAAAGATTTTTCAGCTTATTTAATGGGGGTACATTTAATTCAGTAGGATTTCCTAATCCTAATGCTCTATGCCCATGACATGAGTTATGAACTCCAACTTTATGTGGAAATGATACATCTATTTTTTCTACTTTTACTACATCATGTAGAAATTCGCATACTTCGTAAATTGAAGCTTTTACTTTATTATAATCCTTATTGTCTGCATCGAAAAATGGTTTATAATGATCTTTAACCATAGTTACACATGACCCTGTAGGGGCTACAATATAATCATATTTTTTAAATGTTTCAACAAAATTTACCGCTAATGCTTTCATATCTTTTGAACAGCCTGAGTTTGCCATAGGTTGGCCACAGCAAGTCTGCTCTAGGGGATAATCAACATCGAAATCTAAATTTTTTAAAAGTTTTAATGTAGCGACACAACTTTTTGGGTATAACTCATTCATAAAACAGGGGATAAATAATCCAATCTTCATACTTTTCTCCTTTAATTCACTCTCGTCTCTAGTTAAATTATATTAAATTGGTATGAGAAAGTTATGATATTTATTTTTCTAGAAAAATAGTGCAGTCATTTGGTAAATAATCATCTTCTACTGTTACTTTAGTAGCTAATTCTTTACAAAAACCATAGATTATTTCAAAACTTAATCCATGAAGACTGTGAGGACTTAAAAAGTTAAAGACAAATCCCTTATTTGAAGCACGATAACAATTTTCTATAGCTTCTAAAAAATCTGTTTGATTTAATATGTTTAATGCTCCACTGCAGATAAGATAATCGGCATTAGGAATTTCATTTTTTAATATATTGCATTTAAGAAAAACATTTTTGTCAAATTTTTTTGAGGTAATATCTAGAATAAATTTTTCACAATCTATTCCAAGATAGATGTCGGGGAATAAATTTTCCTTTTTTAAATATGTAAGATAGGCTCCATATCCACATCCTACATCAATTAATGAAGAGTCTTTGAAATCATTTTTGATAAAATTTGTTAATACTTCAAATCTTTTAAATTGTGTGAATTCAGAGTCCCAGTGTACCCCTTGAGCAGAAATACCATGTTCTTCATGTGAATCTTTGTAAAATTTATAGTTATCTAATTTTTTCATAATTTATTTTAACTGTTCGATTACAACTCCATTATCTTTAATGAATTTTGATACAACATCTGAGTTTGTATGTTCGTAAGCTTTATCATAAACAATTCTTGTAATTCCTGCAGCTATAACATTTTTTGAACATTCACTACACGGCTCTAGTGTTACATAGATTGTCGCATCTTCAATACTTATACCCTTTCTTGCTGCCCAAATAATTGCATTCATTTCAGCATGTATCTCATAAGTTTTTGACCAATCATGATGATCTTTTGTATATTCTCCGTCCCAATGTTCACTACAGTTAGTATATCCTGTAGGTGTTCCGTTGTACCCAGTTGAGAGGATTCTTCCATCTTTTACAATGACTGCACCAACTTGTTTTGATACACATTTTGATGCACTTGCAATCTCATGTGCAATATTAATGAAGTTTTTGTCACTTATCATAGTAGTTCCTAATGTTTATTTCTATTTTATTTCAATAAATTATATAAAAGTTTCAAAAAAATGAATTTTCTATTTTTTACATATTTTTATTAATTTTACTCAATTTTTTACATATTTTTAGTTAAAAACAATAAATATAAGATGTTTTTCTTATTTTAATAAAACATTTTATAACAATATTTATGGTATTATTTCCAAAATTTGATTATAAAAGGTTGAACATGGATTTTAAAGAGATAAAAGAATTAATAAGAGTATTTGATAAAAGTGCATTAAATAAATTAAAAGTTAAAGATGGAGAATTTGAAATTTCTATGCAAACTGGTTTTGAAGGTGGTACTGTTGTAGCAAGTTCTGCACCTGTTGCTGCACCTGTAGTTGCTCCTGTATCTGCACCAATTGCTGTAATTGCAAGTGATGCACCTGCTGCAATCTCAGGTGATACAATTGATTCTCCAATGGTAGGAACTTATTATGCTTCACCGTCTCCTGAATCTCCAAACTTTGTAAAAGCTGGAGATACAGTAAAAAAAGGTCAAACTTTATGTATTTTAGAAGCTATGAAAATTATGAATGAAGTTGAAGCAGACTTTGATTGTAAAATTGTAAAAACTTTAGTTGAAGACGGGAATCCAGTAGAATACGATATGCCACTTTTCGTTGTAGAAAAATTATAAGACCTAATTATGGCTGAAATTAAAAAAATATTAATTGCTAATAGGGGAGAAATTGTTCAAAGAGCAGTTCGAACTATTAGAGAAATGGGTAAAAAATCTGTTGCTGTATATTCTGCAGGAGATAAAAATGCATCATATTTAAAGCATGCCGATGAAGCTGTTTGTATTGGAGATGTTAAATCAATTGATTCATACTTAAATATTCCTGCAATTATTACTGCTGCGGAAATGACTGGGTGTGATGCAATTTTCCCAGGTTATGGTTTTCTTTCAGAAAATCAAGATTTTGTAGAAATTTGTAGATTACACAATATTAAATTCATTGGTCCTTCTGTGGAAGTAATGGATAAAATGGCTGATAAATCAAAAGCTAAAGAAGAAATGATTAGAGCTGGTGTTCCAGTTGTTCCTGGTTCTGAAGGTGCTGTACATTCTCTAGAAGAAGGTAGGAAAGTAGCTTTAGAAATTGGTTACCCGATTATGGCTAAAGCATCTGCTGGTGGTGGAGGAAGAGGAATGAGACTTATTAATGATGAGTCTGATTTTGACCAACTGTTTATGGCAGCTTCTTCTGAAGCATTAGCTGCATTTGGTGATGGAACAATGTATCTTGAAAGATTTATTAATAATCCAAGACATATTGAAGTTCAAGTAATTGGGGATTCTCATGGAAATGCTATTCACATTGGTGAGAGAGATTGTTCATTACAAAGAAGACATCAAAAAGTTATTGAAGAATCACCTGCAATTTTATTAAATGATGAGACAAGAGCTCACTTGCATGGTGTAGCAGTAAAAGCAACTAAATACCTAGAGTACGAAGGTGCTGGTACTTTTGAATTTTTAGCTGATGATAAACAAAATATTTATTTTATGGAAATGAATACTAGACTTCAAGTTGAACATCCTGTTTCAGAAATGGTATCAGGTCTTGATATTGTTGAATGGATGATTAAAGTTGCAGAAGGTGATGAATTACCTAAGCAAGAAGCAATTAAGTTTAGAGGTCATGCTATTGAAGTTAGAATTACAGCTGAAGATCCTAATTCATTTTTACCTTGTCCAGGAAAAGTAAAACAATGGATGGTTCCTGGTGGGAGAAATGTAAGAGTAGATTCTCATGTTTATGCAGGATATGATGTTCCTCCATATTATGACTCAATGATTGGAAAATTAATTGTTTGGGGAAGAGATAGAGAAAAAGCTATTAATATTATGAAAAGAGCATTAAATGAATTTGAAGTAGAGGGAATTAAAACAACAATTCCATTCCATCAAAAAATGATGGCAAATAAAGATTTTATTTCAAATAACTACGATACAAAATACTTAGAAGACTACAAATCTCTCGATCAACTATAAAAAGGTAGGCAATAGCCTACTTTTTTAATGAAAGCTTAAATTTATATTAAATTAGATATAATCCGCAAAATCATACACATTTATAAACTATATTTACTTTGAGTTTCGAATTTCAAAGCCTGCTTTTTTGATAGAAGCAACCAGTTTTTTAACTAAAATTTATTTAGAATCAAAAGTTGTAACCGTGTATTTTTTAAATCTTAATATACCCAGATGGTATAAATACACAAAAGGTAACACATGACTTTTAAAGACTTTAATTTTAAAGCAAATTTACAAAAATCTATCGATGACGCAGGTTTTAAAGAACCAAGTCCAATCCAAAAAGATGCAATCCCTGTAGTTCTAGAGGGAAGAGATATGGTTGGTCAAGCACAAACAGGTACTGGTAAAACAGCAGCATTTGGTCTTCCAATTATTAATATGATGAAAGGTAACTCTGGCGTTGAAGCTGTAGTTATTGTTCCAACAAGAGAACTTGCAATGCAAGTTTCTGATGAATTATTTAGATTCGGTAAGAATTCAGGAATGAACACAGCAACTGTTTATGGTGGACAATCTTACTCTATGCAGTTAAGAAACATTGATAGAGCATCAATTATTGTTGCAACTCCAGGAAGATTAATAGATTTATTAAAAACTAAAAAAATTAATATTAAGCCAGCTTTTGTAGTTTTAGATGAAGCTGATGAAATGTTAGATATGGGATTCCTTGATGATATTAAAGAAATCTTCACTCACATTCCAAAAGAAAGACAAACACTATTATTTTCTGCAACTATGCCTCAAGCAATTAAAAAACTTGCACAAAATATTTTAAAAGATCCTGCATTTATTACTGTTACAAAATCAGAAATGACAAACTCTAAAATTACTCAATCATTTTACGTGGTTGATGAATACGAAAGAGATGATGCTTTAATCAGACTTTATGATTTCAAAAACCCTGAAAAATCAATTATTTTCTGTAGAACAAAAAAAGAAGTTGATAGATTATCAACTTATTTAGTTTCTCAAGGACATATGGCTAAAGGTCTTCATGGAGATATGGAGCAAAGACAAAGAGAAGAAGTAATCAGATCTTTCAAAAAAGGTGCATTAGATGTACTTATTGCTACTGATGTTGCAGCACGTGGATTAGATGTAAATGATGTATCTCACGTATTTAATTACCACTTACCATTTGATTCTGAGTCTTATGTACATAGAATTGGTAGAACAGGTAGAGCAGGAAAAGAAGGAAGTGCAATTTCTATTGTAACTCCTCATGAGTTTAGAATGATTCAAAAGATTCAAAAAGTTACTGGTGGAAAAATGGAAGCAAAAGTTGTTCCTAATATTAATTCAGTAAAAGAGAAAAAAACAAATTCATTAATCTCTAAAATTGGAGACCAAAAAATTTATGATTCTGCAATTGATTTAGTTGAATCTTTAAAAGAAGAATTTGATTTATCAACAATTGCACATAAATTAGCATCTATTTTAGCAACTGCTACTTCTGTAAAAGGAAGTAACTATATTGGTAAATCTGAAACTGACATTGAAAGATTATTCGAAAGACTAAAAAATGATGGTGGTGGAGATAGAGATTCAAGAGGTCGAGGTCGAGGTGGATACCGAGGTGGAAATCGTGGTGGTGGAAACAGAGGCGGTGGAAATCGTGGTGGTGGAAGCAGAGACGGTGGAAACAGAGGCGGTGGAAATCGTGGTGGTGGAAGCAGAGATGGTGGAAACAGAGGCGGTGGAAATCGTGGTGGTGGAAACAGATCTGGCGGTCAAAGATAATAGAAGAGGTTAATCCCTCTTCATTATCCCCTATTTATAGTGTTTTTTTAACACTTTCTTAGCTTTTTTATAAGCTGCTTTTGTATCTCGTCCAAAACCTCTAAATGCTCCATCTTTATTAAAAAACTCAACAATCTTTAAATTTCCTTTTTCTATATGTAGAACTCTAAAAACATTAAACTCTTTTTTTATCTTTGCGATCTTTGGAAAATCATTAGTAGTTAGAATATGAATACTCATTTTTACTCCTTTTATATATTTTCTCTATAATTTATAGGTATTCTATAGAAAAAAAAGAAAAATGTCAAGAAGTTATATTTTTTAATTGAAGTTTTTAAAAGTTTTTTTTGTAAATTTGTAAATTTAGAGAGAATAGAATATAGAGAATTAAAATAATTTAACTATTTTAGTCATAAAT
>CAJXPH010000091.1 GCA_913057765.1 uncultured Campylobacteraceae bacterium | reverse complement strand
TCTACACTATCCTCTTCGTCGGCAGCGTCAGATGTGTATAAGAGACAGATATCATCTTTATATAGATTTTCTACTTTTAATTTTATTGTTCCTTGTTCAGTAAACTTAATTGCATTTCCAATTAAATTGAATAAAACTTGTCTTATTCTAATACTGTCAATAATGATAAAATCAGGGATATTTTCATCTATATGAATAGTAAAATTAATATTTTTACTTATAATTTTAGAATGGAAAATTGACTCTACGTCGTTTATCAAGTTCTTAGGATTAATAGACTCTTTTTTAATTTCAAGTTTGCCAGCTTCAATTTTTGATAAATCTAAAATATCATTGATGATTCCTAAAAGAGCAGAACCGCCACGCTTAATAGAACTTAAGTAATCTTTCTGAACAGGATCATCAATTTCTTTGTCTAATAGTTCCGTAAACCCAATAACTGAATTCATAGGTGTTCTAATCTCATGAGACATATTTGCTAAGAATTCACTTTTGTGCTTTGCCGCACTAAGTGCTGCATTTCTTGCTTTAACTAAGTCTTTATGCAAAGTCTCAACTTCTGTAATATCATGAAATACTGCTGTTTTTAAACTTGCATTATTTTTTATTTTTGAAGCTACAACTTTAAAAATAAACTCTTCACTATCCATGATAATTTTTGCTTTATGTATCTTTGAAGGACTAGAAAGAACCTCATCTATCCAAGTCTGTTCGTTTTTTACTGGAATTAAAAAGTTTTCGTCATCACTAGTATCAAATAAATCACAAATACATTTATAATTTTCTTTAAACTCTTTTAAATCTTTAAATTTTAGAAATTCAAAAAAAGATTGATTTACTTGCTTAATTTCTTTTCCATCTGTTACAACAATAATATCTGTTTGAGAATTCATAATTGCACGAACAAAATCTCTACTATGGCTTAACTTTAATTGTGCTTCTTCTTTCTCTTCTATCTCTGTTCTAAGTTTCCTATTCCAATATAAACTACCAAGTATAATTAGAAAAGCAAATCCAACAATTTTCCATATTAAATCGTAATCAATTTTTTCTTCAAAATTTACTTTCACCCATTTTCTATATATTTTGTCAATCTCTTCTTTTGGGATACTATGAAGAAGCTTATTCATAATTGAAAGTAATATCTTATTATCTTTACTTATTCCAAATCCATAATCAAAATGATATCCAGTAGGGCCAAGAATTTTTATATTACTTAATCCTAGTTTTTTACTATAATAATCAAAAGAAGGAATATCTAAAATAAAATAGTCAATTTGATTACTTGCTAATTCTTTTAATCCATCCTCAGCCGTATCATATTCCCGAAAATTTTCGATACCGGGGAAATCGCTTTTTATAATTTCGGAGATTACATAATCTCTTACTGTTGCAACTTTCTTTTTATTAATTACTTTTTCAATTGAATTAATATATGTTTTATCTTCAGTCTTACCTAAAATCACGATGTCAGTACCATAATACTTTGTCGTAAAATTTAAAAACTCACTTCTTTCTTTTGTGTAAGATATGGCATCTATTATGTCTATTTTCCCTTCTTTCATCAAAGAAAGAGTTTCTGTCCAAGTTTTGGGATAAACATATTTTAAATTTAATCCACTTTTCTTTTTTATCAAGTTTACTATATCAGGAATTATCCCTACATAATCGCCTTTTTCATTATAATAAGAGTACGGATGCCAAAACCCATCTCCTGCAATTTTGACCTCTTTATTTTTATAAATCCAATTAAGTTCTTCGGGAGTCAAAGAAAAGGTTTCTTGATTTACTTTTTTTAATTCTTCAAATTCAAATATCCATCTTTTATTAATTTTTTGTTTTATTTTATCAGGAATATTTTTTAAAGCTTTTTCAAAAATTGAAAGTAGTAGTTTATGTTCTTTCAAAACAGCAATAGATAATTTTGCTGATTCAAATTCTGATTTGAATTTAACTTCTAAATTTGTCAAAAAGTATTTATCAATATAGTAAGTAGCAACAGGGAGGTTTCCTACATAAATATCTGCATTTCCATATGAAACTGTTTGTAAAGCTTCTTCATTTGAAGAAACAAACTTGAATTTTATTTTTGGAAATCTTTTTTTTAGTTTTTCATGTATAAAGTTACCCTTAGGAAGAGCAACCACTAAATTTCTAATATCATCGAAGTTTTTTAAAGATAGATTCTTTTTTGCAACAACAACAATATCAACATCTGCGTAAGGTTTAGTAAAATCTAAATATTCTCTTCTTTCAACAGTATTTGCAGCACAAGCCAAAATATCAAGTTCTTTATTTTTAATTTTAGTCATTACATTTATCCATTTATCTGGATAAATTTCAAAGTTTAAACCTGTACTTGAAGAGATATGACTTAAATATTCAGAAGAAACACCTTGATGTCGGTTAGAATTATCTACAAAATCAAAAGGAGGCCAATTAGAATCAACACCTACTTTTATAATAGGATTTTTCGATATCCACTCTTTTTCCTCTTCACTTAAAATGAGTTGTGCGTTTAAACCACTAACAAATAAAAAGATAAAAAGTAATCGGAATAGAGTCATTTTTCACCATTAAATAATATTATATAATATATATTATCTAATGGCAACTTAATTTTCTAATGTACCTTAAACCTTTTTTCAACTATTACTTTTCCATCGTATAATATCTTCCCAATAAAGACATCATCAATATTAAATTGACCTACACCTTTTGGAGTTCCACTCATTAAAATATCTCCATCTTCAAATGAAGAGAAAGTTAAAAGTTCATCAATAATTTCTTGAGGTTTTGTAATCATTAAAGATACTCCACCTTTTTGTTTTAATTCATCATTTATATATAATTCTACTTCTAATGCTGAAGGATCGGCATTAAAACTTACAAAATCAGAGAATACAGCTGAATTATGAAAAGATTTTGCTCTTTCCCAAGGAAGTCCTTTTTTCTTTAATTTTGATTGTACTTCTCTTAATGTTAAATCTAATCCAAAACCAACTGCACTTATTTTATTTTCTTCAATTATAAATGAAATCTCTGCTTCATAATGACAACTTTCATTTCCTTTTGGAAAAATCATTTCACTACTTATTGAAGAGTTTGGTTTAAAGAAAAAAACTGGCTCATCTGGAGTTTCATTATTTAACTCAGCTATATGTTCAGTATAGTTTCTTCCAATACATACAACTTTTGATGGATGTATTTCGGTATTATCTAATAATATTTTATTCATTTTCTATCTTTTAAATTAACTATGTAATGATTTTAAATCATAAATACAAGTACGAAATTATATCAAAAAAAGCTGATTGTATTTTTACTTTTTAGAAAGAAAGTAATCTACTGAAAACTTTCCCGCACCATGAGACATAAATAAACCTAAAAATACTAGAAAGTACAAAGGAATTTCAAAACCATTATCTCCTGCACTAAATCCATTTGCATAATGTACTGTATAAATTGCTACTAACATTATAATCATTAGTGGTACAGAAATTATTCTTGTTAAAAATCCAATAGCTAGTAATATCACACCTAAAGTTTCAGTTGTAGCTGCCATATATGCATTTAAAGTAGGGAAAGGTATTCCTATAGAACCAAACCATTGTGCAACTGAATCAATATTATTCCATTTATTCATAGCTGGTTCATAAAATCCATATGCTAAAATTAGTCTTGCTAAAAGTAGAAAAAAAGATTGAAACTTATTTAAAATTTGCGAAACTGCATTATCTATTCTTGAAATCATTAATATCCTTCTTTTTTTGATTGTGAGATTATAATAATTTAATATTTACTCTTTGTGTATCCAAAGAAGTTTTTTAAGAAAAATCAATATAATACTTTTAATAATTAATTCAATAAAAAAGGAATATGTATGAGCAAAGATAGTCTATTAATAGTTTGGTCAAATGGAGATCCCGAAGTTGCAAATAAATTTCCATTACTATACTCATCTGTTATTCTAGAAAGAGAGTATTGGAAGAAGGCACATCTAATGCTATGGGGTCCATCTATTCTTCTTGCAAAAAAAAACAAAAAGATTCAACAACAGCTATTGGAGATTCAAGCAACGGGAGTTAAAATGAGTGCTTGTATTGTCTGTGTTGAAGATTATAAAGCAGTTAAAAAACTAGAAAAATTAAATATCAAGGTTGAACACACAGGTGAACTTTTAACAAAGGCACTTAAAAGTGATAAGTGGGCTGTATTAAGTATTTAGATATTAACTTATTAAAAAGTTAATATCTTTTTAACAAGTCATTAATAATTACAGCAGTGATTCCCCAAATAACTTCATTTTCATATTTATAAACCCAAACTTTGTGACGTTTATGTCCCCAAGGTTTACGATATGCTTCAGGAAGACCTAGTTCCTCAACAGGGAAATGAACTTCTTTTTCTCCATCTTCATTTATAGAAAAGGGATGAACTTCATATTTTAAAGTATATGTTTCAGGTTGATGTTCTTTAAAAAACTTCATAGGAATAAGTAAGGTACTTTCAACTTCAGAAGGGTCTATTATCATATTATCAATAGCTTTTTTCTTTATAACTCCAACAAAGGGTTCAATTACTGCACCAATTGGAGCTACGTAAGTATCTAGTTGTCCTAAGATTTTTATATCTTTTTTCTTAATTCCTAGTTCTTCTTTTGTCTCTCTTAGTGCTGTATGTTTAAAAGATTTATCACAATCTTCATATCCACCACCAGGGAAACATATATCTCCACCTTGTCTAATATTCGCAGCTCTTTTTTGAAATAGTAAATGATACTCACCATCAATTTTCACCAAAGGAATTAAAACAGCAGAATTAAAGTATCTGTCTCTTCCCATTACGTTAACGTCTAGTGGTAAGTTTTTTATAAATGTTTTAAAATGTTTTTTATTCATATTATCTTTTCTATATATTATTACTTTAGTATAACAAAATTTCGATTATAATCTATTTTTACGGATACAGTAGAGCAAATACAATAACAAAACCAAAGTATTAAGCTTAGATAGCAAAGGAATCAAAGATAGGTATATTTTAGATTAAATTTGATATTTCAGAAGAATGTCATCTTATTGTCATATGCTCACTATATAATAATAAATCCTATTCAAGAAGGACTTTTATGTTTATAATGATTAGTTTTTTTACAGTTTGTTTACTAGTCATTACAATAATTTAAAGCCGTAATTCTCTCTCCTACGGCTTTAGATTAGATCAAACCTTTTGACCATTTCGTCTTTACAATTCCTAAAACTTCATGTTCTATTTGTATATTGGTTTTATCTAAAAACTCCAAAGTAGCAGAAAAATAAATCCTACAAGAGTAATTATCGTATATAAAAGAAACATCTTTTTTTGATAATCTAAATTCAATAAAAATTCTATCTTCAGTATCTTCTAAAGCTGGTTTTTGAATTATTTGAACATCAAAATTGTGTGAGCCAATTATATTTGATTCAATACTGAATTTAATATCTTTTAACTGTTCTATTAAGAAAGGTTTTGTTTTTTCAAAGATTACTATAGGATTGTAGAATAAATCCATTGATTTGTTTTTGTTTTCGTAGGATTGGATTGTTGCTGAGCTTAGGTGGACTTTCATGGCTGAGCCTTTTTGTTTTATTATATCCTACTTTTGTATTGACAAAAAGTAGGCAAAAACAACTACCGGTTATTGAAGGCAAAGCTTCCCTCTCACTTTTCTTTTTTAAGCTAGCCTGCAAAACTCCTTTCTAAAGTGACATTTAGTCACTTTTTACAGTCAGACAGTTTCGGCTTTTTTCGCTTTAAAAAGCAAAGTCTTCGGCTTCAATAAAGGTAGGAAAAAGATATACCGACTTTTATTATATTAAGGGTTCATAACTTTATTGTGATATTGTTCTAATTCTTTTTTTATATCTCTATATTTTAAATCAATTTCTCCATATTCTTTTTGTATTGATTCTTGAGCACTTTTACTTTCCTTTAAAAAAATACTTTTATCTTCCAAATTTTTCAATTGATTTAAATAATGTTCTTTAAAAGCAAATAACGAGTTTAATCGTCCTATATCATTAGCTTTTTTAGCCTCTAAAGATGACCTCCAAGCAAATATTACTGAAAATACTGCAACTATAAATGATAAAATTGATACTGCTTCCATTTTAATACAAACTCCAAATTTTGTAATAATTATATCTAATTAAAAGTGATTTAAATGATTAGATTTCGAAATAAATCAAGGCAGAGAATATATCCCTCGTAGGAGCTTACTAGAAGTAAGTGACTAGAGGGATATATTCTCTAACGCCGAGTTATGAAGGAAGATGATTATTTAAATCACCTTTTTAGTGTAGGAAGTGTCTTTTTCCTGAGAAGTATAAAGCCATACCAAATTCATTTGCAGCTTCTATAATCTCATCATCTCTAATAGAACCACCTGGTTCAATTACACATTTAACACCTGCTTCTTGTGCAGAATCTATTGAATCTCTAAATGGGAAGAATGCTTCAGATGCTAATACTGAACCACTTACATCAATACCTAAGTCTTCTGCTTTTCTTAAAGCAGCTTTCGCAGCATCAACTCTTGAAGTCATACCCATACCAACAGCAACCATTGCAGAGTTTTTAACATATACAACACAGTTTGATTTTGTTAAAGAAGCAACTTTATAAGCTATTTCCATATCTTTTACTTCTTGTGCAGTTGCAGCTCTAGTTGATTTTAATTCAGAATTTACAACTTCATCGTCTTCTACTTTATCTGCATCTTGATATACAAATCCACCATCAACAATCTTAAAGTTAAAAGCATCACTTGCCATTTCTAATTTTGCTGTACCTTGTTTAAATAGTTTGATTCTTTTTTTCTTATTTAATTCTGCTTCAGCTTCAGCTGTAAAGTCAGCTGCAAATACAACTTCTAAGAAAATTTCATTCATTTTAATAGCTAAAGGCAAATCAATAGTACCATTAACAGCAACAACACCACCAAATGCAGAAATTGGATCACATCTTAAAGCTTCTTCATATGATTCTAATAAAGTATCTTTAATAGCAAATCCACAAGGGTTTCCATGTTTTACAATACATACTGCATTGTCATCACCAAAAGCAGATGCAATTTTTGCAGCACCAGAGATATCACCCATGTTGTTAAATGATGCTTCACCTTTAAGCGTGATAAATTTATTTGATAAGTGTTTATCAAATTCGTATAGAGCACCTTTTTGATGTGGATTTTCTCCATATCTTGTATCAAATACTTTTTCACCAACGATGAATTGCTTAGCACCCATACCATTGTTAAATCTTTTGTTCATATAATTAGCAATCATAGAATCATAAGCAGCTGTATGCTCATAAGCTTTAATCATCATATCTCGTCTGAACTCTTGTGTATTTGTATCATTTTTAAGATTGTTTAGAACAACATCATAATCAACAACATCAGTAACAATGATTACAGAGTCATGATTCTTTGCAGCTGATCTAACCATTGCTGGTCCACCAATATCAATATTCTCAATGATTTCTTCAAAGTCATCAGTTTTTTCTATTGTTGCTTTAAATGGGTAAAGGTTTACACATACTAAGTCAATACCTTCAACACCTAATTCTTTAGCTTGGTCAAGATGAGATTGTTTATCACGTCTATGTAAGATACCACCATGGATATAAGGGTTTAAAGTTTTAACCCTACCTTCAAAACATTCAGGAAATTTTGTAACTTCATTTGCTTCAATTACAGCAATTCCTGCATCTTTTAATTTATTGTATGTACCACCTGTTGAAATAATTTCATAACCTAAAGACACAAGTTCTTTAGCAAAGTTTTCAACACCACTCTTATCACTAACACTGATTAATGCTCTCATTAAGATTTACCTTTTTTGATTGTTTGTTCGTATTTTATGGCGCGATTATAGTTAAATTTTATTTATAGGTTGCTTTTATAGATTATGAGTATTGTGAGAAAAAAGAGAACTGAAAAGTTCTCTTTTTTTATAAAGAAGTTGTTTATCTTCTTCCTAAGTAAATTCCTACAGCTTGTAATTTCTTACCTTTTAACTCTCCACATAATTTATTTTTCATAATAAATGTTTTTGCTTCTGCAGTTGAATTAAATTTTTTATCTGTTTTTTTACACATTTTACCGTAAATTTTTCCACCCATCATTTCCATTTTCTTTTGTCTTTTTGCAATCATGGCACTTTCTTTTTTAAGTTCACCAGAAACCATTGCATATACATCATCAAATGTTTTAACATCTCCACCATTTGCTTTTGCAAATTTTTGAGCATCATCTTTTTTAGCAAATCCATATTTACTAACCATTGCCATAGTTGCAGGCTTACTACTACCTACTACATAAAATGCATCTTTTGCTTTAATAAATTTCATATCACTATTATTAACTACTTTTAACTCAGATAAATCAGCTTTATTTATAATTTTATCTTCAACTAAACAATGAATAGAACAATATTGTTTCATCCCATTTACTGATTTTGCAGCGTGATTTGTTTTATAAAACATTGGTAATGTCATACCACAAACTGGACAATATGCTTTTGAATCACCTTCTTGAACTAACGTTGCTTTTGAAGCAGGAACTGCTTGGTATCTCATTTTATTTTGTTTTTTTACCATCTCACTTGCAGATGAAGATGAAACAAATAATCCAATAACTAAAATTGACAATAATAACTTTTTCATAAGTTTTCCTTTTGATATATAATTACAAAATCTTATACTTAAATTGTTAATTAATTGTTAATTTTAAGCTTATTTTTAACTTTAATTTAACAAATCTTTGCTAATATTGTCAAAAAATAAAAGGCTACTCTTGTTAAATAAGATTTTATATTTTATATTTATATTTATAATTTCAACAAATACACATGCCACTGGGAAATTCACAAAAGAAGCTTCTTCTAACCCTGTTTTGATACAAAAAGGGGAAGAGAAACATTGGTGTCCTGTTTGTGGTATGAATATTAAAAAATATTATAAAACTTCACATACATCAACACTACAAAATGGCACACATAGACAGTATTGTTCAATAGCTTGTTTAGCCAAAGATAAAGAAGAATATGGCATAGATTCAAATAATATAAAAGTTGTAAATGCAAAAACTGAAAAACTAATAAATGCAAAGAATGCTTTCTATGTTATTGGTAGTAAAATAAATGGAACGATGAGTAAAGTTAGTAAAATTGCTTTTTCTAATAAAGAAGAAGCACAAGAGTTTATTAAAAAATATAAAGGAAAACTAAGCACTTTCAATGAAGCTTTAAAAGAAGCTAAAAACTCTTTAAAAGAAGACCAAAAAATATTAAAAATAAAAAAGAAGAAAAAGATATATCCAAAAGGTAAAAAAATCTTTGAGAAAAGATGCGACCAAGATATTGACCCCACGATGTATTTAGAAATAAATGAATTAAAAGCTGATATAAAAAACAATAAACTATGCAAAAAATTAAATGAATCGCAACTTCAAGCAGTATCTCTTTATTTATGGGATGTAAAAAGATTTGGAAATTTAAGCCATATTGAAAATCCAATAGAAATAAAAAATACAGATAAGTGTCCAGTATGTGGAATGTTTGTCAAAAAATATCCAAGATGGGTTGCTCAAATTATCTACCTTCATGGTGAACATGAACATAAATTTTCATTTGACGGAGTGAAAGATTTAATGAAATTTTACTTTGATCCTAAAAAATGGTTAAGTAGTGAAAATAAACACCCTATTTCTAAAGAAAAGATTAAAAACATTTTGGTGACAGATTATTATTCACAAAAACCTATTGATGGAAGTTCTGCCTATTATGTAATTGGCTCAGATGTTTATGGTCCAATGGGACATGAACTAATACCATTTGAAGATGAAACTGATGCAAAGACATTTAAAAACTGTCTCTTATACACATCTCCGAGCCCACGGACCAGAGAGGATCTCGTATGCCGT
>CAJXPH010000090.1 GCA_913057765.1 uncultured Campylobacteraceae bacterium | reverse complement strand
ATTCAACAATGGATTTTGTTATAGATATTTTAACAAAAATATTTAGAAAGAATGTAGATCAAGCGACACAAATTATGCTTAATATTCATAATGAGGGGAAAGCAATATGTGGTATCTATACTCATGAAATTGCTTCAACAAAGGTAACTCAAGTAAAAACATTAGCAAGAGAAAAAGGCTTTCCTTTAAAAGCCATGATGGAAGAAGAGTAATAGATGATTAGTAAAGAATTAAGAAACATATTTGCACAAGCTGTAAATTATGCTAAAAAAAGTAGACATGAATATTTAACAATTGAACATATTTTTTTAATGCTTATTCATGATGAAGTTATTGAGAATCTATTTGTAGATTTAGGGTTAGATCAAAATAAATTATTTAATGATGTAAAAAAACATATTGATGAAAATACACCTATTTATCCAGATGATATTCAAGATGAACCAATTGAAACAGTTACTTTAACTACAACAATTGAGAATATGGTTGCCACTACACAAACTAGTGGAAGAGGTAATGCAAGTGTTGAAGATATGTTTGTTGCTATTTTAAAAGATGAAAAGTCTTATGCAACATTTCTTTTAAAATCAGCGGGTGTAGAAAGAGTTGATATTTTAGAAGAAATTTCTCATAAAGAGGATGAAGATGAATTTGATGATGAAACTGTTTCTTCAAATGATGATAGTAAAGAGAATAAAGTATTAGATCAAAATTCTACAGAACTTGTTGCTCTTGCAAATAAAGGGGAAATTGATCCTGTTATTGGAAGAGAAAATGAAATAAGTAGAGTTGTTCAAATATTAAGTAGAAGAAAGAAAAATAATCCTATATTAGTTGGTGAACCAGGTGTAGGTAAAACTGCTATTGCAGAGGGCTTAGCTTTAGAAATTGCGAATAAAAGAGTACCAGAATTTTTAGAAGGTGCAAAAGTATTCTCTTTAGATATGGGTTCAATGGTAGCTGGAACAAAATATAGAGGTGACTTTGAAAAAAAATTAAAAGCACTTTTAAAAGAGATTGTAAAAATTCCAAATTCAATTTTATTTATAGATGAAATTCATACTATTGTTGGTGCAGGAAGTGTTAGTGGAAGTTCAATGGATGCTTCAAATATTTTAAAACCAATGCTAGCTAATGGTAAACTTAGATGTATTGGTGCAACAACATTTGCCGAGTTTAGAAATGATTTTTCTAAAGATAAAGCACTTAGTAGAAGATTTGCAAAAGTTGATATTGAAGAACCTTCAGTTGATGATACTATTGCTATTTTAGAAGGTTTAAAATCTAAATATGAAGAGTTTCATGGTGTTAAATATAATAAAAATGCTATTGAAATAGCTGTAGAACTTAGTAAAAAATATATCACAGATAGATTCCTTCCAGATAGTGCTATTGATGTTATTGATGAGGTTGGAGCTTCTAAAAAAATTGAATATGCATCATTAAATAAAAAGAATATAAAAATTATGCAAAAAGATGTGGAAGATACAGTTGCTAAAATGGCACATATTCCTTCAAAATCTGCAACAAAATCAGATATATCATTACTTAAGAATCTTGAAAAGAATATGCAAAAAAGAGTATTTGGTCAAGATGAGGCTATCTCTACTATTGCTCAATCTATTAAGCGAAATAAAGCTGGATTGAATATTGATAAAAAACCTATTGGAAGTTTTTTATTTACTGGACCTACAGGTGTTGGTAAAACTGAAGTAGCAAAAGAGTTATCAAATCAGTTAGGTATTCATTTTGAGAGATTTGATATGAGTGAATATATGGAAGCTCATACAATTTCAAGACTTATTGGAGCACCTGCCGGATATGTTGGATTTGAGAATGGTGGTCTTTTAACTGAAGCTATTAGAAAGCATCCTCACTGTGTACTTTTATTAGATGAAATTGAAAAAGCCCATCCAGATTTAATGTCAATATTACTTCAAGTTATGGATAATGCTGAGCTTACAGATAATAGTGGGAATAAAGCAGATTTCCAAAACGTAGTTTTAGTTATGACATCCAATCTTGGTGCTAGTGAAGCAAGTGTAATGGGATTTGCAAAAGATGATAATTTAAATGAGAGTAAAGCTGTTAATAAATTCTTTGCCCCAGAGTTTAGAAATAGACTTGATGCAATGGTTAGTTTTGATGCTTTAAGTATTGATGTTGTTACAAAAGTAGCAGGTAAATTTATTGAAGATCTAGAAAAACAATTAGAAAGTAAAAAAATTAATATTAGTATAACTGTCAGAGCTAAAAAAGAATTAGCCTTTTTAGGTTATGATAAAGCTATGGGTGCAAGACCTCTTTCTAGAGTTATTTCAGAAAAAATTAAAAATGTATTAACAGATGAAATTTTATTTGGAAAACTTAAAAAAGGTGGGAATGTTAAGATTGATTTTGTAAAAGATGAATTTGTTTTTGGTTATAAACCACTAGAACACAAATAATTCACTTTTATAGATTAAATTACTTACTTAATTACTTTTTAATGACAATAAAAGTAAAATTCGCAATTATTTTTATACAAGGGATTATTATATGAAGAAAATTTTATTAAGCGCAGTAGTAGCAATCGCACTACTATCTGGATGTGGTGAAGAGAAAAAAGTTGTAGAAACAAAACCTGTTGTTGAAGCAAAAGTTGAAGAAGTAAAAAAAGTTGAGCCAAAAGTTGAAATGGAAAAAACTCCTGAAGCAAAACTTGTTGAACAAGTAAAAGAATCTACTTCTACAGTAGTAACTAAAATTGCAGAAGAGTCAAAGAAAGTTGCTGCACTTGGAACAGATGCTGTTAAAAGTGTAAGTGAAAAAGTTGTTGCAAAAACAGAAGAAGTTACAAAAGTAATGACTGCTAAAGCAGTTGAAACAAAAGATAAAATTGAAGAAAGTATTAATACTATTGTTGCAACTAAAACAGAAGCTAAAGATACTGCTTCTACAGATTCTGCAAAAGGAAAAGGTTTATATTTAAAATGTGCTGGATGTCATGGTCAAAATGGCGAAAAAGCAGCCTTAGGTAAATCACAAGTTATAAAAGGTTGGGATTCTGCTAAAGTTGTTACTGCATTAAAAGGATATAAAGACGGTTCTTATGGTGGAGTTATGAAAGGTGTTATGAAAAGTCAAGTAACTAATTTAAGTGATGAAGAAGTTGATGCATTAGGTGCATTCATATCTTCACTTTAATATAAAGGGGAACTCTTCCCTTTATTTAAATTTTGAATATATTACCTTTAAATAAATATTCATACTCTTTTCCTGACCCTTTCTATGCTTGCGATGAAGGTGTTTTAGCATATGGTGGAGATTTATCAACTACAAGACTTATAACTGCATATACAAAGGGAATTTTCCCCTGGTACAACAAAACTGATCCAATTTTATGGTGGAGTCCAAATCCAAGATTGATTTTAGATTTAGATGAATTTAAACTATCAAAATCTTTAAGAAAAACTATTTCAAAAAATATTTTTGAAATCAAATTTGATACTAATTTTGAGCAAGTGATGATTGAGTGTTCTAAAATAAACAGAGAAGGACAAAAAGGAACTTGGATTTTGCCTGAGATTATTGAAGCTTATGTCAAACTGCATGAAATGAAATTTGCCCATTCTTTTGAAGCATATTATAATGGAGAGTTAGTTGGTGGTGGTTATGGTATAAATATAGGAAATATCTTTTGTGGTGAATCAATGTTTTCAAAAAAAAATGACGCATCTAAAGTAGCTTTATATTATTTGGTTCAAAGATTAAAAGAAAAAGGTTTTACCTTAATTGATTGTCAAATTCCAACTCTACATTTAGAGTCTTTAGGTGCAAAAAAAATCCCAAGAAATGTGTTTTTAAATCTAGTTGCAAAATCTAAAGAGAATCCCAAAGATTTTTAATATTTAATTATAGTTTTTTATAATATTAAATTCTAATGTGAGATATGTTATTTTACGTTTTTAAATAGTTAGGAAATAATATGATTAAAAAATTAGATATAGAAAGCGATGAGTTTCAAACAGTATTTGAATTAACAAAACAGTTTACGGATAAAGTATGTGAAGAACATGGATTTGTTTATAATCCAGAAGCTGATGTTAATGAATCAGTTCAAATGGGATTAACACGAAATAAACTTATATACGATAAAAGATATTGTCCCTGTTTCATGGTTGTTGGAAATACTCAAGAAGAAAAAGATAATGCAGATAATAGACTTTGTCCTTGTACTCCAGCATTAGAAAAAGAGATACCATCTCAAGGACACTGTCATTGTGGAATTTTCTGCACTCCTGAACATGCAAAATTAATTGAAGAAAAAGCTCAATCTACTGAAGAAGAGATTGTTCATTCAAAAGGTTTTTCAAAAGAAGAGTGTGAAGCAATTTTTACGAAAGAGCAAATTAGTGGGCATGAAGTTGAATCTTTATTAGAAGCTAGAGATCTTGGATTTGTGAACTTTAATTTAGTTGATACAAGAGAATGGATGGAATGGGTAGGACATAGAATTAAAGGAACAGACTATTTAATTCCTACTACTTCTTTTTATCAAGCAATAGAAAGAATTGAAGATAAAAAAAATATTCCAGTTGTTGTTTATTGTCATAGTGGAAGTAGAAGTGCATATTGTCAAAGAATTATGCTTGATATGGGATTTAAGTCTGTATCAAACTTAGATTATGGAATTGTAACTTACCAGGGTGAAGTTTTATCAGGGGAAGAAGACTAAAAAGGTGGTAGAAAATAGTTATTTCCTATTTTCTACCGTTTGTTCTATACTATAAAAGTCATCACTAAACTTTTTAAGTAATTGTATTAGGGATATAAAGAATGTAACCATTGCTGGTCCTATAATCATACCCCAAAAACCGAATGTTGAAAGACCTGCAACTATTGCAAAGAAGATAAGAAGTTCATTTACATCAGTTGGTGTTTTTACAACTTTTTGATTAATATATTTAATAATCACTGGTTTTATAAATGTATCTGCAATAAGAGAAATTACAACTATTGAATAAATAGCAATAGCAACTGCATTTCCTGTACTGCCTGTAGACATTTCATAGATTGCAACAGGAAGCCACATAATTATTCCTCCTACAACAGGGATTAATGATGCAAAGCCATATAGAACTCCAAGTAAAATTCCATCGTAGCCAAAGAAACTAACAAATACACCAAATAAGAAACCTTCTAATACAGCTGTTGCAAGAATTGAATATAAAACTACACTCATTACATTTGATGATTCATAAAATAAGGCATTTGAATCTTCTTTTTTAAGTGGAAGAGCATCTTTAAAATAGTGAGATAAACTTGTTCCATAAAAATTAAAGAAAAAATAAAATATTAAAATCATAACCATATCTATAATGAATTTAGCAGAATTTTTACCTAGAAGTGCTCCTATAGATAATAGTTTTTGAATAAACTCTGGGATATCTACTTTTTGTAAAATAGCACTTAATTGCTCTTTAATGAGAATGAAATCATCAGGCATGTTTTCTACCCATTCTTTTGTAGATTCATAAATAGCAATAAGTGCTTGTTGATCTATTTTATTAATTAATGTTGCGAATGAAAAAATACAGTATAAGACAGGAATAAAGAATATTGCTGTTAAAAATACTGTCATTAAACTAGAGCTGATAAAAGTATTAGGTATGTGTCTTTTAAAATATATATTTAATGAATTTGTAGCAACTGCTAAAAGTAGGGCAACAATCATTGGTTTTAAAAATGGACTAAACAATTCGAACATAAAAAACAAAGTAACAACTGCTAGTGCAATTAAAAAGTATTGTGGTTTCAAAATAGTTTGTCCTCTTCATCATTTGGATAAGATAATCTAAACATTTCGTATGTTTTTACACTTGCAATTCTACCTCTTGCTGTTCTTTCAATGAACCCGTTAGCTAGTAAATATGGTTCTATAGCATCTTCAATTGTACCTTCATCTTCACTAAGAGCTGCTGCCATTGTTGAAAGTCCCATGGGTTTACCTCTATTTGATACTAGTAATTCAAGTAAGTTGATATCCATTTCATCAAAACCACTCTCATTTACTCCTAGTTCGTCAAGGGCAAACATACACCTATCAATATTTATTCTTTCTTCATTTTCAACTTCAGCAAAATCTCTTACTCTTCTTAAAAGTCTAAGTGCAACCCTAGGTGTTCCTCTACTTCTTCTAGAAATTTCTGCTGCTGCATTATCTTCACAATATTTGTTAAGTTTTTGCGATGCTATTTGAATGATTTTTGCTAGCTCTTCGTGATTATAAAACTGCATTCTAAAATGCATTCCAAATCTTTCCCTCAAAGGGTTTGATAACATACCTGCTCTTGTAGTTGCCCCAATAAGAGTAAACCTTGGAAGGTCAATTTTTACTGTTTGCGCAGCAGGTCCTGATCCTATAATAATATCTAATCGATAATCTTCCATTGCGGGATATAATATCTCCTCAACAGCAGGGCTAAGTCTATGAATTTCATCAATAAATAGAATATCTCCTTCTTCAAGATTTGTTAAAATTGCTGCTAAATCTCCAGATTTTTCAATCATTGGACCAGCAGTAATTTTAATATTTGTATTCATCTCATTTGAAATTAAGTATGAAATTGTAGTTTTACCAAGTCCTGGAGGTCCATAAAAAAGAATATGGTCTAAAGCTTCATTTCTTTTTTTTGATGCTTCAATAAAAACTTTTAGATTTCTTTTTATTTTTTCTTGGCCAATATAGTCATCCCATGTTGATGGACGTAAACTTACTTCTGCTGTATCTTCTTCAAATGAGATTTGCTCTACTTCAACAACTCTTTCCATATTCTAGTATTCTTCTTTTGTTGAAGGGAATGATGAGTCTTGAACATCTGCTCTATATTGATTAACAGCTTCTTTTACTTGATCTGCACCATTCATATAGTGTCTTACAAATTTTGGTTTAAAGTCTTCAAAGAAACCTAACATATCAGACCAAACTAATACTTGACCATCAGTTACATTTCCAGCTCCTATTCCAATAGTAGGAATAGATACTGCTTCCGTAATTTGTTTTGCAGTATCACTCATAACCCCTTCAATAACAATTGCAAAAGCTCCCGCTTTTTCGATTGCAATAGCATCTTTGACTAGTTGTTCTGTATCTTCAGCTGTTTTCCCTCTAACTTTATATCCACCTTCACTTCTTACATATTGTGGCATTAATCCTATATGTCCCATAACAGCAATAGAATTTGAAGTTAGATGTTCAACAATATGAGCTCTGTCTTCTCCTCCTTCAATCTTAACAGCAGCAGCATTTGTTTCTCTATATACTTTTACTGCATTTGTTAATGCTTCGTCTTTATTTATGTAAGTTCCAAAAGGCATATCTAAAATAGTAAATGCTTTAGGTGCACCACTACATACAGCATTTGTATGATAAATCATTTGCTCTAATGTTGCTGATAAAGTATCTGGCTTTCCTGCAAAACTCATATTTAGGCTATCTCCTACTAGTATCATATCTGCAACTTCTTCAAATAGTTTTGCAAATAGAGCATCATAAGCTGTAATCATTGTTAATTTTTTATTATTTTTAGCATTTTTTATTTTTGTAATATTCATTTTTTCAAAATCATTTTTAATAATACTCACGTAAATATCCTTTTTATAATTAGTCAATATTGTATCAAAAATATCCTTTTTATTATAACTTTAAAGAATTATTAAAATAATAAAGAAGATGGCTTTTTTGTTACTTTCTTTAAGCATTCTTAACATATAATTAATTTACCTACTTAAGAATACAATAATTGTGGAGTTATGTATGATTAGAGTCTCACTAATAATTTTTTTTATAATTACTTTTGATTCTTCCTGTGAAATAATGGAGGATAGAAAATATTAATATGAATATTTATATAAAAATAATACTAGTCTTAATTTTCTTTTCGAATAATCTATTTTCTGATATTACTATTGCATTTGCAAAATATACTAATGTAAATATACCAAGTTCTAAACAAGTAATCGAAATAGACAAAATTAAAAAAATCGCAAAAAAAAATAATATAAAAGTCTCATTTAAAGGTGTTCCTTGGACAAGAGCTCTTTTAATGTTAGAAAAAGGTGTTATTGATGGTGCAATAAATGCAAGTTATAAAAAAAACAGGGCTAGATACTCTATGTATCCTATGAAAAATACTAAGTTGGATGGAGATAGAAGACTAAATGAAGGGAATACTTACTATATTTTTCGTCATATTGATAGCCCTTTAAGATGGAATGGAAAAGTTTTTTTAAATGGTGGTACTGTAGGTGTTAAAGCTAAATATGCTGTGATTTCAGATTTGAAAAAACATTCAAATATTAAAATAGAAGAGTTTATATTAAATTCTGAGTTAGTTAGAAAACTCTCTGCTAAGAAGTTAGATGCTTATGCTGGTTCATTTGAAGAAGTAAATAATTTGATAAATAAATATCCTTATTTTTCTAAAAATATAATAAAAGAGTCATTGCCTATTAGAAAAAAAGAATATTTTATAATTTTTTCAAAAAAAACTTATAAAAAGAAATCAGAAGAGATGGAAAAAATTTGGTCAGGGTTAAAAGAAATTAATAGACAAAATAAATTGGATAAAAAATGAATACAGTATTTAAAACTTTAATGATTTTATTATTTTTGGTTTCTACAAGCCTTTATGCCACTCAAAAACAAGCTGATAATTTATCTCGACTTAGTGCTTCATCACTTTATAACATTGATAAACAATCTTTACAAACTACAATAATAGGATATGTAAACAATCATCCGAATTTAAAAGCTTTGAAAATTGTAGAAGCTCTTAGTGGTGAAACTTACCTTTCTTTGTATAAAGATGAGAATAAAAATAAATTTACTGAAACAATCCTCAAAAATATGAGCGATTATGATTTATTTGAATCAGAATCAAGATATGAAGGAGAGAAAGTTGGTTCTGTCTATGCATATTTTGAGAAAATTAAAAAGAATAATCAACTAAATAATAAAGAAATATCATGGGTAAGAAATAATCCTATAATTACTGTTGCAGTTGTAACTGATTTCCCTCCATATGATATTCTTGGTACAGACAATAAATTACAAGGTTTTCATACAGATATTATAAATTTAATAAATAATAAGTTAAGTACGAATATCAGGCTAGTTCCTTTTTCTTCATGGAAGGATGCTTATAATAAGACAATTGAGGGAGATATTAATGCAATTTTTGGTTTAAGTTGGTCTAAAGAAAGAGAAAAAAATCATTTTATTTATAATACTCCTTACCACTTTACTGGTTACCCTATCATCGTTAAAAAAGATAATAATAAAATACATTCTATTGAATATTTAAAAGATCAAAAAGTTGCTGTAGAAGCAGAGACAATTTTTGTAGATGTTATGAAAGAAAAAGTACCAAGTGCTAAATTATCATATGGGTTGACTACTGAGGATACTTATAAGTTGGTAGGAGAGGGTATTGTTAATGCTGTCCTAAGTGGTCATGTTCGTCCTGAACTATTAGAAAAATATGATTTAAAAGTTGCAACAGAAATTTATCATAAATCAAGTGAGCTTTATATTGGGGTAAATAAAAAGTATCCAAATATTGCCTCAATTCTAAAAAAAGGTATTAACTCTATTTCATTAAAAGAAATGGCAACTCTTCGAAAGAAATGGTTTGAAGATTATTTAAAAGAAAAAACTGATAAATTTAACAAAAAGACTCCCATAAGTGGAATTGATTTAACTAGTGAAGAACAAAATTGGATTACTAATAATCCAATCGTAAAATTTGCAGTCATGAATTATTGGAATACAAATGACAATGGTGATAATATTCATATCGATATGATAAAACTATTTAATAAATATAGTGACTTACATGTGGTTCCAATCAAGTATGACCGATGGAAAGATGGATTTAGCGATGCAACAAATGGTAAAATTATTCACGGTGTTATGAATCTAAGTTGGACAAAAGAGAGAGAAGAAAATAATTTTTACTATACGAAACCATATAATTTTGTACCAAGTCAATTAATTGTTAGAGGATCAAATAAAAATATAAACAATATTAAAGCTGTCTCTTATACACATCTGACGCTGCCGACGAAGAGGATAGTGTAGA
>CAJXPH010000089.1 GCA_913057765.1 uncultured Campylobacteraceae bacterium | reverse complement strand
TGGGCTCGGAGATGTGTATAAGAGACAGATGTCACAGTTAGTGTCACAAATAAATAAATTTTATCTAAATTTATTTATTTGTTAAGAAGAGAGAAAATATTATTCTCTCGTAGAATTAAAGTTTTAAGCTCTAGCTTCTTTTAAAGTATCAGCAATCATAAATGCTAATTCTAAAGCTTGATCAGCATTTAATCTAGGGTCACATTGAGTATGATATCTACTAGAAAGTCCTTCTGCTGTAATTGCAGAACTTGCACTTCCTGTACATTCGGTTACATTTTGTCCAGTCATCTCTAAATGAATACCACCTGCTACACTACCTTGCGCTTTATGGATTTGGAAAAATTGTTTTACTTCACTTAAAATATTTGCAAAATCTCTAGTTTTATATCCATTTGGAGCTTTTTCAACATTTCCATGCATTGGATCACATGACCAAACAATATTTTTACCTTCGCTCTCAACTCTTTTTAAAAGTGATGGGAAAATGTCAGCTACTTTATCATGTCCCATTCGAACAATAAGATTTAATCTTCCTGCCTCATTTTCTGGATTAAGAGCATCGATAAGTCTAAGTAATTCATCTTCTTTCATAGAAGGTCCAACTTTACAACCAATAGGGTTATTAATACCTCTAAAGTACTCTAAATGTGCACCATCTAGTTCTCTAGTTCTATCACCAATCCATAACATATGAGCACTACAGTCATACCACTTACCAGAGAATGAATCTTGTCTAGTTAGTGCTTCTTCATAGTTTAATAATAATGCTTCATGAGAAGTATAAAGTGTAGTTTCTTTAAGTTGGGCTGTATTATCACCAGTGATTCCACAAGCTTCCATAAACTTCATTGTTTCAGAAATCTTTGCTGCTAGTTGATCATATTTTTCACCTAAAGTATTATCTTTAACAAAATCTAAATTCCAAGCGTGAACTTGATGTAAATCTGCCATTCCACCACGTGCGAATGCTCTAAGTAGATTTAGAGTTGATGCACTTTGGTTATAAGCTTTTAAAAGTCTTTTTGCTTTTGGTGTTCTCTCTTTTTCTGTAAAACCTGCAGTATTGATAATATCACCTCTATAAGAAGGTAAAGAGATTCCATTTATTTCTTCAAAATCTGAAGATCTAGGTTTTGCAAACTGTCCAGCTACTCTTCCAACTTTTACAACAGGGCATCCACCTGAGAATGTTAAAACAACTGCCATTTGCATCATTACTTTAAATAAATCTTTAATATTATTTGCATTAAAAGCATCAAATGACTCAGCACAATCTCCACCTTGTAAAAGGAAAGCTTTTCCTGCTGCAACATTTGCTAATTGACCTTTTAATCTTTCGGCTTCACCGGCAAAGATTAAAGGAGGATAAGATGACAATTCTTTCTCTACTTTTTTTAATTTTTCTAAATCTGTATATGTTGGTTGTTGTTTTATCGGGAAGTCTCGCCAGCTACTAGGATTCCAGTTATTCATAATTTGACCTTATTTTTTTAATAGTTAGGGATTTTATCGAAATTTGACTTAAGTAGTTTACATATAACCTAGAAAGTTACTTCTAGGTTACTTTTAAAAAGTTGATTTTAATTTTTTTGAAGTTTTGAAAGAAGTACTTTAAATGAATCTTTAAAAGACCCAAGTCCATCACTCAACAATTGGTTATATACTCTATTTATATCTACTTTTTTAGACATTAATGTTTCAAAATATTTATCACAATCAATCTCTGAGATAATATCTGTTTCTTCTTTTTTACCATTTTCTACCCAATCATCGATTGTTGCTAAAGGAGCAGTATTTACTGAATTTGGATAAATCAATGTATCTATATAATAACTTTGAGGTAAATCATCACCTTTTACACCCGTACTTGCAAAAAGTGTTCTAATGTTTTTATTTCCTATTTTTTCAACTTCATGATAACATTTAGTTGCGTTAATAATTCCTAGTTTCCCAGATTCTAAACCTTTTTCTTTCAATTCAGAATCACACATTCTATCAAATCTTGATACGAATACAGAAACAACTGCTTTAGTATCTTTATTTGATGCTTTAATACCTTCATCTAAGGCTTTAGAACATTTTATTGCTTGATGCGGTGAAAAAATTAAAGTTGCATTTACATGAATACCTTGAGATGTAAGCTCTTTCATAGCTTCAAATCCTGCTTCAGTTGCAGGAACTTTAATCATCACATTATCTGCACCAATTTGTGAGTTTAATCTAATACCCTCTTCAATTGTCCCTTGTGCATCATCACATAATAAAGGGTCAACTTCAATTGAAATAAATCCATCATTTGCATCTTCAACATGTAAATCATCTAAAAGTTCAGCTGCTCTTTTAATATCAGAAATAGCTAATTCTTCATATATTGTCTTAGGCTCATTTGCTTGTAGCATTTGTAACTGTTGTGCGTATGCAACAGAGTTTGAAATTGATGATTCAAAAATGGCAGGGTTTGAAGTTGCTCCATGAATTATTTCATTTTTTATAATATCTTGAAACTTATTTTCTAAGAAATCTCTTTCAATAAAATCACACCACAATGAAAAATTAATATCTTCTTTTAAACTCATTATATATTCCTTACAAAAGTCCCTTTTTTTAGGGACCTATTATTTTTAAATTTCTTTTAACACAATTTGTAAAAAATCGTTAAAGAAACAAACTCTAAAGAGAAACAAGAATGTTTCTTATTTTATATATGGTCTAATATTTTTGTTAAATCTTTCGTATCAACAATAATATTAGCCTCTTTTTTTAGAATATCTCTTGCACAAAATGCAACTCTTTTTCCTGCATATGGGAACATTGAAACATCATTTGCACCGTCCCCGGCAACTAAAGTATTCTCTTTTGTAACTCCAAGCATTGATTGAACTCTTTGTATCATATCACCTTTAGAAAAACCAAACATCATATCACCGCCCACAAGACCTGTTAGAATCCCGTCTTTTTCATGTAAAATATTTGAAAAATCAGCATCAAGTCCAAGTTTTTCCTTTGCAGGAGTTGTTCCTATTCTAAAACCACCTGAAAAACACACTACTTTATAGTCCTGTTTTTTAAGTTCTCTTATTAACTCATAAGCCCCAGGCATAAGAGGTAAGTCTTTACAAATTTCAACAGCTTCTGAATATTTTAAACCTTTTAATAAAGATACTCTTTCAATTAAAGATTCAAAAAAATCTAGTTCTCCAGCCATAGCTTTTTCAGTAATTCCTGCAACTTTTTCTTCTAACCCTAAAGGTTGTGCTAAAAAGTCAATAGTTTCACCATCCATTAAAGTTGAATCAAAATCAAAAACAGCTAATTTCATTTATATTTTCCTAGTTTTATTCTTTTAAGGATATAATAGTATCTAAAATATACTAAAGGAAACTGATTGAAATTAGCTTGCATAGATATTGGTCTAAAAAGAATAGGAATGGCAATATCCTTACAAAGTAACATAGTAACCCCTCTTCCAGCAGTTTTACGAAAGAATAGAAATCAAGCTTCAAATGACGTTTTAACAATTTTAAAAGAATGGGAAATTGATAAGCTTATTGTTGGATTCCCTAGCGCAAGTGAAGATATGCAAAAAAGAATTAATCACTTTATAACACTACTTGATTTTGATAAAGAAGTCATACTACAAGAAGAAAACATGAGTTCTGTTGAAGCGGAGAACTTGATAAAAGGTGAAATAAAATACAAAAGAGATGGACGAATTGATTCATTAGCTGCTAAAATAATTTTAGAAAGATACCTAAACAGATAATAAACAAATTATATGTTACAATGTTTTTTCACTGATATATAAGAGGAAAAATATTGCAAAACCTACAACTTATTTTATCCATTGCAACAACTAAGAAACTCATTATAAAAGCACTAAAAATTGCTTTTGTAGTAGGAATTATACTTAATCTAATCAATCAAGGTGAAAAGCTAATAATATTAGACTTTCAAAATATAAACTTTTTTAAATTTTTTCTAACATTTATAGTGCCATTTTGTGTTTCTATGTATACTGCAATTACAATGAAACTAATGTTTCATGTAGGTGAGAAAGCTGTTGAAGATGCAAAATTAAGATGTACTAATTGTAATAGTTGCTTAGAAGTAAAAAAAGAACAAATCATACCATTTTGTGATAACTGTAATGAGAAAACTAAATGGAAAATATCATCAATCAAGGATAATAAGTGTCAACACAAGAAATAGACTCAAATGAATTAGAAACGTTAAGACAAAAAGCAGAACTTTTTGATAAATTAAATTTAAATGATTCATTAAATATAGCACAAAATATTACAAACAATGCAATAAATGTAAACACTGCTTCAAAAACAAGATTAACAGAAGTTGAGAATATTGAAGACCTAGTTAATAATTTCATAAACCATTCAAATGAAATACAAACTATGTCTAATGATTCACTTGAGTCTGCAAAAGTAGCCTCAAATGAGAGTACAAATATTATTGAACTAGTCCAACAACTATTTGATTTAATAACTAGTATGTCAACTGCAATTGATGAGTTTTCAAAAACAATTATAGAGCTAAATGAAAAAAATAATTCTATAACAGAACTTGTTCAAGTGAATGATAAAATATCAATGCAAACGAACCTACTTGCGATAAATGCCGCTATAGAAGCATCTAAAGCAAAAGAGTATGGTAGAGGTTTTGCTATTGTCGCTACTGAAGTAAAAAAACTTGCAGCATCATCAAAACAATCTACTTTAAATATTGGTAATGAAATTACAACTATTAGTCAAATGACAAGTTCAGTTACTAGTAAAAATGAAGCAGTTCAAACATTAGTAAAAGATAGTGTTGAGATATCTAAAGAAGCGATTGAAAAATTGAAAAACTTAATTGAAGTATCTAATCAAAATAGTGAAAATTCAAATAGTATTTCTTGTAATGTAAATAGACAATTAGAAAGTTCTGATACAATTAAAAATAAAATCAATAATGTAGTAGAAGATACTAGAAAAGCAATTAATGGTTCTCAAACAAATATAAATTTAGGAGAAACATTAGTTTCAAATTTAGAAGTTAGATAGAGTAAAATCTATTTAACCTCAATTTTTTTATCTTGATACTTTAATCTTATTTTATTTATCTCCTCAAAATGTTCAAAGAAAAGATCTACTAACCTTGGATCAAAATGCTTTCCTCTTTCTTTTTTAAAAAGTTCAAATATTTCATCAAGTTCCCATGCTTTTTTATAGACCCTATCACTTCCTAATGCATCAAAAACATCAGCAATAGCAGTAATCCTTCCAAAAATGTGTATATCTTCACCTGAGAGCTTCTTAGGATATCCAGAACCATCCCATTTTTCATGATGTTGATGAGCCACAATTGCAGCAGTTTTTAAAATTGGTTTGTCTGAATTTTTAAGCATGTTAAACCCTAGAGTTGAGTGAGTTTTCATTATCTTAAATTCGTCATTAGTTAACTTCCCCGGTTTATTCAAAATTTCATCTTTTATACCAACTTTTCCAATATCATGCATGGGAGAAGCAAGTTTTAAAAGTTCAGAATCTTCTTTTGATAGTCCATACTTAAGTGCAAGTATTTCTGAATATATTGCAACCCTTTTTACATGGTTTCCAGTTTCTTTAGATCTAGTCTCACCAATAGCACCCATAGTATAAACTACATCTTTTTGAGTGTTTATTATTTCTTCTTCAGCCGCTAAAATATCTGTGATATCAGTAGTATACGCTAAAATATAGTTAATCTTTTTTACACCTTTAAAATTTATCATATATGTTCTAAATGCATCACACTCAAATCTTAATGATAATATTTTTTCATTTTCAATAATATCTTTCGGCTCATATTTTCCTAAAATAATTTTAAAATTATCAATATTTAATTTTTCTAATGCCGGTTGATTTTTAAAAACTGTTTGGGCATCTTCATCTAAAATTAAAACTGGATCAGGATTATATTTGGGAAGATATCGAAGATAAAGTGTTTCAAGAGTTATATTTTTATTGATATCAAATAGTCTATGCATAAGACAATCTTTAGTTATGGCAGTATAAAAAAGCATAAGAGCCATCATCATTAACATCATCCAGCCATTTGTAAAAGCAATGATTAATAGAATTATTGAAATTCCTAATCTAAGATAACTCTCATTATTTGTCATATTACATGTTTTGTTAGTAAAATAATCTTTAAATATTGTGAACAACTGCAATTGCAACTCCTTCGTCATGAGTTATAGAAAGTAAAGTCTTATTTATTTTATATTTTTTACGTATTGCTTTTGTATATTTTAATTTTGGAGCGCCTCTTTTATTTTTTTTTATTTTTAAATCATGAAAAGAACACTCTTTTCCAATACCTGTTCCAATTGCTTTACTTGCAGCTTCCTTTGCTGCCCAAAATCCTGCAGCAGTCTCAGGACGCTTAATTAAAGCTATTTCTTCATCATCTAAAAAACGCTCATATGCTTTTCGCCCAAATTTTTCATACATATTTTTAATTCTATTAACTGAAGTTACATCTATACCTATCATTTTTAAAACCTAATTAGTGTATAATCCCACTTATGAAATTATTTTTGAATAAATTATTATACCTTATTATCATGCTTTTTATTATAAGCCTTATATCATTTGTTGCTATAAATGCTGCACCAAATTCTTTTTTTGCAAGTGGTGAATTAAATCCAAATATAACGGAAGAATCAATCGCGCAATTAAAATCAATATATGGACTTGATAAACCATTATATATGCAGTTTTTCTCTTGGGTCACAGCTATTATTCAGCTTGATTTTGGAATCTCTTTTGCAAGTGGAGAAATGGTTAAAAATGAGATACTAGATAGAATACCAATTACACTTACAATCAATATTATTTCAATGTTTTTGATTTTTGTAATTTCTTTATATTTAGGAATTAAATCAGCATTAAGTAAAAACTCATTTTTTGACAGATTTACTGGGCAGTTATCACTTTTAAGTTTTTCAATGCCATCATTTTATTTAGCACTTCTATGTGTACTTGTTTTTTCAATATATTTTAAAATACTCCCTATTGCAGGACTTCATTCAGTACAAGACGATGGAAGTTTAGCTTACTATCTAGATTTCGCATGGCATCTAGTTTTACCAATCGCAATCATTACATTTGGAGGGATTGGAAGTTTAACTTTGTATATAAGATCTCTTACAATTGAAATACTAAAATCAGACTACATATTCTTTGCACGTTCTCGTGGATTGGATAATAAACAAATTCTAAGATACTATATTTTACCAAATCTATATCCCCCTGTTATAACTTTACTTGGACTATCACTTCCCGGGATTATTGGAGGTTCTGTAATACTAGAATCAATTTTTTCTATAGATGGAATGGGATTACTTTTTTACCAAAGTGCTTTAAGTCATGATTATCCCGTTATTATGGGGATATTAATCATAGGTGCATTTTTAACACTTATTGGAAATATGCTTGCCGATTTAATTTTATTGAAATTAAATCCAAATTATGATGCAAAATAAGAATATGAAATTTGAATAAGGAAAATATTTGAAAATATTAAAAACTATTGATGAACTACAAAGTATAAGAAAAGATATCACTTCAAATGTAGGTTTTGTTCCAACAATGGGAGCACTACATGATGGACATATTTCACTTATAAAAAAATCTAGAAAAGAAAATGATATAGTAATTGTATCAATCTTTGTAAACCCTACTCAGTTCTTAGCAGGAGAAGATTTAGATGCATATCCACGTAAAGATGCAGCAGATATAAAAATTTGTGAAATGTGTAAAGTTGATTATCTTTTTATGCCAGAAATTTCAACAATGTATGCAAAAGAAGAAATAATACTAAAAGCACCAAACAAAAGTTATGTATTAGAAGGTAAAACTAGACCTGGGCACTTTGATGGAGTTTTGCAAGTTGTACTTAAGCTTTTTGGAATAACACAACCTACAAATGCTTATTTTGGTAAGAAAGATGCACAACAACTTTCATTAATTTCTCAAATGGTTAAAGATTTCTTTTTACCCATAAATATCATTGCCTGCGAGATTGTAAGAGAATCAGATGGGTTAGCACTTAGCTCTAGAAATATCTATTTAGACGAGACTCAAAGAAAAGACTCTTTATTAATTTCAAAATCTCTTTATGCGGCCGCAACCCTTATTGCAAAAGATGAAAGAGATACAAAAGTTATAAAAGAGAAAATCAATGAAGTTATGAAAACACTTGAATTAGAGTATGTAGCTATTGTTGATAGAGAGTTTAATGAATTAGAAAATATAGAAATTGATAATACAATTATCTTAGTAGTTGCAAAATTTGGAAACACAAGACTTCTTGATAATATTTGGTTGTAAAACTAATTTAATAAACTGTTTTACAAATCAACTATATTATGCTAAAATTCCCAAAAAATAGAACAGAAAGATAAAATATAAATGAAATTTACTGAAAATAAACCTACAAAATCTTTACATCTAGTAAGTCTTGGTTGTACAAAAAATCTTGTAGACTCAGAGATTATGTTAGGAAAATTGAAAGATTATAAAATTATTGATAATCCAGAGGTTGCAGACGTAATTATCGTAAATACATGTGGATTTATAGATAGTGCAAAAGAAGAAAGTATTAATACAATATTGAATCTTCATGATGAAAGAAAAGAAGAATCAGTACTTGTAATGGCTGGTTGTTTAAGTGAAAGATATCAAGAAGAACTTCAAAAAGAACTTCCGGAAATTGATATTTTTACAGGAGTTGGAGATTATGACAAAATTGACAAACTTGTAAATGAAAAAAGAAGTGCCTTCACAGATGAAGTATTTTTATTAAGTGAAGAAAATGATAGAGTTATTACTGGTTCTACATATCATGCCTATGTAAAGTTAAGTGAAGGATGTAATCAAGTTTGTTCATTCTGTGCTATTCCTTCATTTAAGGGTAAACTACATTCTAGAACATTAGAATCACTTGTAAAAGAAGTAAATAATCTTATAAAAAATGGTTATACAGATTTTTCATTCGTATCTCAAGATTCTTCTTCATATTTAAGAGATTTAGATATTAAAGATGGTTTAGAAAGACTAATTTCAGAAGTAGAAAAAATAGAGGGTATAAAAACAGCTAGAATTTTATATTTATACCCTTCAACTACAGAATTGTCACTTATTGAAAAAATCAAAAATTCAAAAGTATTTGAAAACTATTTTGATATGCCACTTCAACATATATCTTCTGAGCTATTAAAAATTATGAAAAGAGGAAAAGGTGTTGAGAAGTTAAAAGAGCTTATGAATGCAATGAGAATTGTACCTAACTCTTTTGTAAGATCTACCTTTATTGTGGGTCACCCAGGGGAAACACAAGATGACTTTGAAGAATTATGTGACTATTTAAAAGAGTATAAGTTCGATAGAGCAAATGTATTTTCTTATTCAGATGAAGAAGGTACAACTGCTTTTGAAAGACTAGATAAAGTTCCTCAAGAAATTATTGATGCAAGAGCAGACGTATTAGGAGAAATCATTTCTCAAACAACTAAAAACTCTTTAGAAAATGAAGTAGGAAAAGTATTCGAAGTTTATATTGATGGAGAAAGTGAAGAACATGAATATTTACTAAGTGCTAGAAAAACATTATGGGCTCCTGATATTGATGGTGAAATTTATATTAATGATAATGAATTATATGATGAAAATAATCCAGAACAATTAAAATTTGGACAAATTTATACAGTAAAGGTTACTGAAGTTGCGGGAGATAATCTTCTTGCAACTGTAATTAAATAAAATGACCCCTCAAATTAATAGAATCAATACCAATAGAAATCTTTTAGCATTTTCTGCAGGTGTTGATTCTACTGCACTTTTTTTTATTCTTTTAGAAAATGATATTCCTTTTGATATAGCTATTGTTAATTATAATATTAGAGAACAATCTAAAGAAGAAGTTAAATACGCAGAAGAACTAGCAAATAAATATAATAAAAAAATCTATATAAAAAATGTTCAATTAGAAAATCAATCAAACTTTGAGAAAAAAGCTAGAGATATTAGATACGATTTTTTTAAAGAGATTATTCAAAACTTTTCATATCAAATACTTATAACTGCACACCAACTAAATGATAAACTAGAATGGTTTTTTATGCAACTATCAAAGGGTGCAGGATTAGCTGAATTAATGTCATTTGAGGAATTTAAAGACGAAAGTACCTATAGAGTATTTAAACCCTTAGTATCCATCTCTAAGAATCATCTTCTTGAATATTTAGATGAAAATAAAATAAAATATTTTACAGACAAAAGTAATTTTGATGAAAAATATAAAA
>CAJXPH010000088.1 GCA_913057765.1 uncultured Campylobacteraceae bacterium | reverse complement strand
TCCTCTCTGGTCTCGTGGGCTCGGAGATGTGTATAAGAGACAGGTTTTATATATAAACATCACAAAATATTAGGCTATTTTTAACCTACCCTTTAAAAGTACTACTTTCCATAGTATAGTCACGTTCAACTTTAGCAATTCTAATTCTATAGTCTTTAAATATAGAAGCTCTACCTTCTCTTTGTGCAGCCATATGGTCAATATTCGCTTTCCAAATAAGTAATGACTTTTCATCTTCCCAAAATGATAAAGATAATAATTTACCTTCATTTACTAAAGATTGGAATCTTTCAATTGATAAAAAACCTGGCATTTTAACAAGCTGTTCTTTTAAATGAGCTGCAATATCTAAATATTGGTTCTTCATTCCATCCGCGATTTCTACTTCAAATATTACTGAATACATTAACTTTCCTTTCTCACATTTGTAATTGTTTTTCCACCTATTGCATAATTATCTGTTGATACTTCGTCAATTGTAACTACACAAGTCTTTTCACCACGTCCAAAAACTTCTACAAATGAATCAGTTAATTTTTTTGCTAATTCTTCTTTCTGTTCTTTTGTAGCTCCACCATCTTCGTGTGTCATTTTTACATTAATAATAGGCATATAGTTCTTTCCTTATAATTGTTTTTGTTCTTCTGTCATAATTGTTTTTGAAAATAGAAGTAATAAAATTCCACCAAAAACAATAAATGCTGTTAAATAAAGTGCATAATCATAGTTCCCGTACTCTTCGATAAAATATACGGAATAAAGAGGAGCTACTACTTGTCCTATTCCATATGAAGTAGTAACAGCACCCATTAGAACAACTGGATTGCCTTTAGCTAGTTTACCACCTAAATTCATAAACATTCCGACAAGACCTACAAATGTTCCACCAAATAAAACTCCGCTTAATAAGTTCAAATACATATTTGAAGTAATTGTTGGTATTAAAATTCCTATCATCTGAATAAATAGAGCAATAATAATGATATTAATACTTCCATATTTATGAGCAAGCCTCATCCAAATAATACAAGAAGGAATTCCAGCGAGACCAACTAATGTCCAAGTTAAATTTCCATATCCTTCTAACCCCTCAATTGAATTGATAATGTCAGGTAAAAAAGTTCCTTGAACAACAAACCCTACCCCTTCCGTAAAATATGCCATAATAATTAAAATCACAAAAAAGCTAAATAGTGAAGTATCAAACTTATGTTTTACAACTTTGGTATCAATCTTTTTATCAAAAGATAAAATATACATAGAATAAATCGAAGCAATTGTTGCAAAAACAACTAAAACAATCCAAGAATCTTGCCAATCACCACCATTACTTAATACAGCTCTTGAAATCAAATCTGTAGTTAGAATTGAAAATCCTATCCCAGAAAAATGAATTCCCATAGCTTTCGTTTTATTTTCAAAATTTAGCTTTGTCATAACAATTGCAGAACCAACGACAAAAGCCATTGCTGCAGCAAAACCTGCAACTAATCTAGCTATAAACCAAATAATTTCATTCGTTGTAACGCCTAAAATAATTGTTGTTAAAATAGCTAAAACTATTCCCACTCTAAAAAGAATTACTTTTTGATTGATATCTTTAATAAACATAGAAAAAATAGAACCACTTAAATATCCAGCAAAATTAACTGAGGCTAAGATACCTGCATATGTAACAGTTAAAAAGCTATCTAGCATAGGAGGTAAAAGTGACGTAAAAGCGAATCTTGCTACACCAAGTCCAATTATTACTGCAAAGATTCCTGCAATTAATATTGATGTATTATTATTTCTATCTAATAAATTTAGATTCATATTTCTTCCCTTTTTCCAAATTATTTTGTATAATATCACCAAAAGTGATAGAATGTCAAATATAAAATCGTGATAAGTGATATAAGGAAAAGTGATATGGATTCAAATTTATTAAAAGTTTTCGTTGCTGTTGCAAATAATAAAAGTATTTCATTAGGTGCAAATGAACTTGGGTTTGCCCAATCTAATGTAACCTCAAGAATCAAACAACTTGAAAAATCTATTGGTCAAGCTCTTTTTCATCGTGTGCCTAAAGGTGTGATTTTAACACAAGAGGGAGAAAAACTTTTTAAGCACGCAGTTGATATTGTACATAAAGTTGAAGATGCAATATTAGATATGCAAAATATACAAGACCAAAAAAAACTAATAGTTGGTTCAACAGATTGTAATGCAGCAGTAAGAATTTCATCTTTTTTAATGAAACTACATGAAGATTATCCAAATACACAACTAGAACTTTTAACAGGAACAACAAGAGATGTAACCCAACTAATTTTAAATTATAAAGTAGATGTAGCTTTTATAAGTGGCGAACCAAAAAGTGATGAACTTATAGTATTAAAAAAATATGAAGAAGAGATAGCAATATTAGAACCAAAAGGGAAAAATGCACCAAATGTAATCTTATCTTTTAAAGAAGGTTGTGCATATGATGAATTTTTAAAAAATTATTATAAACAAAAAGGTGAAACAATTGAAAAAAGTTTAGCTTTTGGAAGTTTAGAAACAATTTTAGCATGCGTTAAATCAGGCATGGGAAAAACTTTACTCCCCACAAACCTTGTTGATAAACTTGGATTTACAGATGATTTAAAAATTACAAAATTAGATAAAAAAACTGCTTATATACCTACATGTTTAGTATGTAGAAAAGATTATATTCCTAAAATAAGTGATTATTTAAAAAACTTAGAATTTTAATCAAATCTATTAAATAGACTTGATTAACTCTTCAATTTTACTCTCATCACTAGTCCATGAAGTTACCATTCTTACAATAGAGTGCTCTTCGTCATATTTTTCCCATACATAAAAAGAAAACTTCTCTTCTAATTTATGAATTAAACTATCTGGCAATATTAAAAATATTTGATTTGTCTGAGTTATATCTAATAATCTATAACCTTTTTTAATAAATGCCTCTGATATATGTAAAGCTAAATTATTTGCTCTTTTTGCAAGTTTAAAATACAAATCATCTTTAAACAATTCTAAAAACTGAATCCCAAGAGTTCTACCTTTTGAAAGCAAGGCACCTCGTTGTTTTATATTAATATTAAAATCTTCAGAGAGCAAAGGATTATTAATAATAATTGCTTCACCTAAAAGTGCACCATTTTTTGTTGCACCCATTGTAAAAACATCTACAAGTTTAGAAATATTCTCAAGGGTAAAATCACTATATTTAGAACATAAGGCAGCACCCATTCTAGCACCATCCATAAATAAATATAGATTTTTTTCTTTACAAAAGTTAGATATAGTTTCTAATTCATTTTTTGTATATATTGTTCCAATTTCTGTTGCATTTGAAATATAAACTAATTTTGGTTTTACCATGTGTGGAATAAATGAGTTATTATCTAAAGCTTGTTGAATTTTTTCTATATCTAACTTTCCATTTTTTGAAGGCATAGATATTATTTTATGACCAGTTGCTTCTAATGCACCTGCTTCTCTTCCAAGAATATGTCCACTTTCAACTGAAATAATTGCTTCATGTGAGCGTAAAATAGAAGATGCAATAATAAGGTTTGCTTGAGTTCCACCACTTACAAAAAAAATTTCTGAGTCTATATTATTTAATTTATCTTTTATTAATTGTTTTGCTTCATTACTATATTCATCAAAACCATATGCACTTTGCTGAATAAGGTTTGTTTCTATAAGTTTGTTTAAAATATTAGGATGACAGCCTTCACTATAGTCATCTAATAAACAGTATTTTTGCATAATTACTCCAGAGTAAATTTATTATTTGAGGAATTATATCTAATTAAAAAGATTGTTTATAGGATAAGGTTGCTATTTAATTACTTATTTGATGAAGTGGATCACCACTTCATTTCACCCTTTATTATTTTTGCACCTAAAGATAAAAGAAAACTCTTATTCAACTAGATATTATTTCTTAAAGTAAAAAACAAGAGGAGATGATGAAAATACTTTTTATAAAATGTTAAAAGAGTTCTAAGAACTCTTTTTTAATACATGTTCTTCTACTACCCAGTTTGCAAAAGGTATTGAAGATGTAAATGCTGGACTTACTGCATTTAATACGTGAATAGAATCTTCATCTGATTCGACTACAAAATCTTGAACTAACTCTAAAGTCTTTTTATTTAGAAGTTGTGCTCTAATTCCAGGTGTACTCCAAGAATCATAACCTACATCATCCATATTTTTTGTCAGTTTTTTAGCTAATCCTTTTAAATGAGAAAAACTATATTTTCTTACTTCTGTAAAAGCTAATTCTCTAAATCCAAAAGCATTTGTCAAAAATAGCTTTGCTTCATAATAAATAATTTGAAGAAACTCTTTTAAAGAAAAATTATCAAAACCTTTATAGTTTTCTCTCCAAAATGCAGGTATTGCAGTTGGTCCAATTTTCGCTTCATTATCAACCGTTAGAGTAAAGTGAACTCCCAAAAATGGATTTGCAAGATTAGGAACTGGATAAATATTTGTTTTTAATTGAGCAATATTATTATGATCTTTTAAATATATTCCTTTAAATGGAATAATTACGAAATCTTTTGAAAAGTTAAAATCATTTGCAATTTTATCAGCATATAATCCAGCACAATTTATTACTTTTCTTGCTTCATACTCACCTTTTGAAGTAGAAATTATATTCCCATTACTAGATTCATACTTGCAATCCAAGATAAGTTCTACACCTATTTCTTGAATAAATTTTGCAAACTCTTGAGTGACCTCTTTTGGGTTTACAGTTGCAGTACTTGGACAAAGAAGAGCTTTCTTGTAAGTTTTTACATTTGGATAGAGTTCTTCAAGTTGTGATTCATCAAGCCAATGAAGTTCAACACCATTGGCATCACCTCTTCTTTTTAATTCTTCTAAACCTTCAACTTCCTTTTCATCTTGCGCTACAACCACTTTTTGACAAGCATTTACTTTTAAATTTCTTTCTTTACAAAACTCTTTAAGTGCAAAGTTCCCTTCTTTTGTAAACTTTGCTTTTAATGAATTTGCAGTGTAATAAAATCCTGCATGTAAAACACCTGAATTTCTTCCACTACTATGCATTGCAACTTCTTTTTCTTTTTCCATTACAAGAACTTTAGAATCTGGAAATCTTTCTTTTAAGTTCTTTGCAATATTAAGCCCAATAATTCCAGCCCCAATTATTAGATAATCATACATTTTTTAATATCCTAACTCTTCATTTACTAGAATAATTGTTATTCTATCTTGTTCATCTGCTTTTATATATGTAAATTTATTTGCAATATTATCAAGGTTGTGTCGTGGTTCTTTTCCATTTATTTTTGCTAAATTATTCATTCTATCTACATTTTTTGTAGCAGCAACATCCATCAATCTTTTAAACCCATCTTCTAAAGTATCAACTATTTTATTAACTCCAGCAACTACTAAAACTTTTTTAGGTCCAAAAATCAAAGCTGCTACTCTATTTCCACTTCCATCTGCATTTACAAGCTTTCCATCTTTTGTAATTGCATTTGTTCCCGTTACATAAATATCAGTTAACATTCCTTTTCGTCTTCTATTGGTATTTTCTTCCATAGTAATACCTTTTTCATACTGATTAAAAAGTGTAATATCATCTCTTGAAACTAAAGTATCTAAAAGACCTATCTCTTTTATTGTAGTTGAACCACCAAGGCCTACACTCATTCCACTTTCAATCATTGAAGATGAAAGTTTAAAAGCCTCCTCTTTAGTTTCTACAAAATGTACTTTGTAACCACAACTTTCTAGTGTTTTAATCAGCTTTTGCATATTTTCTTCCTTCTTTAAACATCATTTTATGTAATCCCATAGATACAACAAATATTGTCATTCCTAAGATGTGCGTATTATTTACTATACCAAAATAGCTCTCAATATTAAATGCACTATCTGGAGTTAAAAGTAAAACAACACTTACTGCAAATACTAATCTTTCAAGTATTGACATTTTCTTATCCCAGTAACCTTCCATAACTATAGCAAATGCTGCAATACCAAATATTGCAAAACCAAATATTTCAAATCTTTCCAGCCAAGTTCCATTAACTAATGGAGTAAATGCAAATAACATTGGAATAATATACATACCTTTTCCTACTTTCCAAGAAACAAGTCCTGTTTTCATAGGAGGTGTTTTTGCAATAGCTGCTGCTGCAAATGCCGCAAGACAAACAGGTGGCGTTAAGTTAGAATCTTGAGACAACCAAAATATAATCAAGTGTGCGGATAATAGATACATTGTAACTTCAGGAATTTCAATACCAGCATTTACTAAAGCTGCCATTTCTGGGCTTAACATAAGTCCTACTAATGCAGGGGCAGATAAAACTGATAAAACAACATATGATGCAGTTACAGGTAATCCCATACCAAGAATAAGAGAAGCAATTGCAATTAAAACAATAGCTATAAGTAAAGAATTTCCTGACCATTCCATAATAAGTTGAGAGAAAGTAATACCAACACCAGAGATATTAATAATACCAACGATAATACCAACTGCAATAAGTAAAACACCAGTTACTACCATATTTTGACTTCCTAGTGCTAAAGCTCCTAAAATTTCTTTTATACCCATTCTTTTATTTTTTGTTAAATATGATGAAGCAATAATTGCAACTATTGCAATACCAGCTGCATATGTAGGAGTAAATCCATAAACAAGAAGACCTACTAAAGTTGATAAAGGAATAATAAAATGAAAACCTTCTCTTAATAGTGGAAGAATCTTAATATCACTATCGCTTCCTTTAATATCATTCTCTTTTGCATGAATATGAATATAAACAGAAATTGAAGCAAAATATAAAATTGCAGGTAAAACAGATACTGAAATAATAGTTACAAATGGAATATGTGTCATTTGAGCCATAATAAAGGCCCCCGCTCCCATAATTGGAGGCATAATCTGACCACCTGTACTTGCCGCTGCTTCAACTGCTGCTGCAAATGTTGGTTTAAACCCTGCTTTTTTCATCATTGGAATTGTAATTGAACCAGTTGATACAGTATTTGCAACTGCTGACCCTGAAATTGTTCCCATAAGTGCAGATGAGAATACTGCAACATGTCCAGTACCACCTGTGAATTTCCCTGCAATTGCATCTGATAGATCAACGATAAAATCCCCTGCCCCTGATTTTAAAAGAAAGGCAGCAAAAAGGATAAACATAAATACATATGTTGAAGATATTGTAGCAATTGGTCCAAATAAACCTTCACTTGTATAGAACATTCTATATAGAAATCTTTCATAACTCATACCTGCAAATGCAAATATACCATCTATATGTTGTCCTAAAAACAGCAAATAAGCAATACAAAAGATTATAAGCCCAGGAATAATGTATCCCGTTGATTTTTTTACCATAATAACTGCAAGTGCAATTGTAAGGCCTGCAATAAATAAATCACTCATTCTCATCTGAGAATTTGCAACAGCATATAAACTCTCTTCAAAAAGTACCATATAAAAGAAAGTACTTAATGCAAGTCCTGCGAATATTAGATTTAATATACTAACTTTATTTTCTTCTTTTGCAGCTTCATATGTTAAAAAACCTAAAGAAGCAAGAAGTGCAAAGTGAGCTGAATTAAACCATAAGTCACTGATCCCTCCCCAAATATTCACCCCAAAATGAAAAAGTGAAATAAAAATTGCATAGACAAAAGTTATCTCTTTAAAATATTTTATTGTTATCATTATCTTATCCTCGAAATTTGTAATTGAATTTATAACCTACATAAACAATAGGCAATCACTTATGTAGTTTATAAGTTAGTAGAGTTTTAAGAAGAGTTAAAACTCTTCTTAAAAATTTGTATTTATTTAGCCATTAAAGAAGCAGGAATATTGATACCTTTTTCTTTATAAAATTTTGCCGCACCTGGGTGTAGAGGCATTGGTAAACCAGCAATTGCTTTTTCTAAAGCCATAGCTTTTGTTGCTTTATGAACTGTATTTAAGAATGGTAAGTTTTCATAAATAGTTTTAGTTAATAAATAAACAGTTTGCTCTGGAGTATCTTTTGTAACAACTAATAAGTTTGGTTGTGCAATAGTATTAATATCTTTAGTTTGACCTGGGTATGTACCAGCTTTAATATTAAATGGAGTCCATACAGGGTAGTTATCGTTAATTGCTTTTAAGTTTTTTGCATCAAAATCAAGTACTTTAATTTTATCATTACCAATTGAAGCAAATGCATTTGTAACAGCTGATGTTGGAGGTCCTGATGGTGTATTCATACCTTGAACTTTTCCATCTTGAAGTGCAGTTGAACTTGGAGTATATCCTAAGTATTGCACATTCATTTTATTAAAATCAACACCTAATGATCCCATAATAGTTTCAGCAGAAACTCTTGAACCAGAACTTCTCCCACCAATTGAGAATCTTTCACCATAAAGATTTTTTAAATCCATTATATTACCTGTTTTTGCATATTTAGATTTGATTGTAAATTGCTCAACATTTTGCCATAACATAGAAACTGATCTTAAATTTTTCTTTGGTTGACCTTCATATTTTGCTTTTCCTTGCCAAGCCATAGAACCAAATAGACCTTGTAAAATAGCGAAGTTAACTTCACCCTTTTCAAGCATATCTACATTTTCACCAGAACCTGCAGATGTAATTGCAGAGAAAGTAAGTTTTTCTTTTTTTGCTAATTTTAAAGATGCAATAGTTGCAATCCCAACTCCAACTGGATAATATGTTCCACCTGTACTTGCAGTAGCAATAACATATTTTTGCTCAGCTTTTTTAGCATTAGCAACAGTTAATAAAGACGCAGCTATCACAGAAGTAACAGCAAGTTTTTTAAGTAAATTTAATTTCATTGTATTCCCTTTTTTTTTCTTACATTGAAATTATAACATAGAAAAGATAAAATTGTTTCAAAATTGTTTCAAATTTATAAATTTATTTATAAACTACCTATTTTAAGGGATTTTATATTATTCAATTATGTAGCCAAGTCCTTTTTTTGAAACAATAAAGTCATTTTTACTTATTTTATCCTTTACTCTTTTAATAACTGTACGTAAAGTTGCATCTGAAGTATTAACATCATTCCATACTTCTTTTTTTAAATTTTCATTAGTGATTATTTCACCTTTTTTAGAAATCATTACGTCAACAAGTGATGTCTCTTTTTTTGATAAACTAACTATTTCTTTTCCATCATATAAAAGTCTTTTAGCTTTATCATATATATATGTTGAGTTAATTTTAATAGGTTTGTTATCCATAGGAATTTCAGGAATTGCAGATTCTAATATTGAATTTTTTAATTTTTTTAATATCTGCATAATATTTTCTACAACTAGAGGTTTTACAAAATAACTAACCACATTTAAATTTATAGACCTAAAAAGATACTCTTCATCTTTAAATGCAGAAACGATAATAAACTTTTGTTCTTCATGAATAGCAGCAATTTCTTCAAGCATCGTAAGTCCATCTTTATCAGGCATCTGAATATCTGTTACTATCACATCAAAATATTTTCTTTCTTGATGAGCTCTAAGAAACTTATCAAAACCTACTTGTCCATTACTTGCAACTTCAACTTCGTCAAAAATAGTATCCAAATAAAATCCAAGTATTTCTCTTGCATCTTCTTCGTCTTCTACTAATAATACTCTTGTAATTCTACTCATCATTACTCCTATTCATTTCTAAAGGTAAAGAAATTTTAAAACATACTCCATTTTCTATATTTTCAACTTGAATATGACCTTTCATATTTGTTTCAATAATTGATTTTGTCATATAAAGGCCAATCCCTGTACCTTGTGTTTCAAATTTAGTTGTAAAATATGGTTCAAAAATTCGTGAAATAGTATCATCATCTATTTGTCCACCATTATTTGAAATTTTAATATTTAACTTTCCCTCTTCTTTAAAAGTTGAAATATCTATATATGCATCAAATTTCATATTCTCTTTTTTTAAATTTATAGCATCTTGCGCATTATTAAATATATTTAGTAAAGATTGTTTTAATTCATTTTCATAGTTGGTAATTCTTATATCTTTTATTTTTATAGATAATTTTATATTGTCACTATTTAACTGTGCTCTTATTATTTCAAGAGTTGAAGCTATTGCATGTCCAATAGTAAAATCACTCATAGATTTTGAAGGTTTATAGAAATTTCTAAAATCGTCTATAGTTTGAGACATGTACTCAATTTGAGTAAATGACTTATCAAAATATTTATTTACCATATTTAGATTTGCATTTTCATTTTTATAATTATCTTTTAAAAACTGTAAAATTAAAGATACATTATTTAGAGGCTGTCTCTTATACACATCTGACGCTGCC
>CAJXPH010000087.1 GCA_913057765.1 uncultured Campylobacteraceae bacterium | reverse complement strand
TTTCCCTCTTGTCAAGAGTTTCTTCTTAGCTATAGCTTAAATTTTGGTTTTCTTTTTTACTCATATAATCCAAGCTAGTTCTTATTTTTAACAATATTATATATAGCATGAAAAATTACAAACAAATTCTAATATTTAAAATTAAAGTAAATATTAAGACTAACATTATAAAATATCAAAAAAATAAAGGATTGATATGTATAAAAGAGATTATCTTTCACAAGAATCATCTCAACATAATGTAGCTGGTGACGAATCAAGAGTGCATTTAATGAGTTTTTTAAAAGCTACTTACCAGTTGTTTGCTGGTTCAATGTTAGCTGCAACAGCAGGGGCATATATAGGACTTGATATTATTTCATATTTAATGGGTGGAATGCAATGGGTTCTATTTGGTGTTTTTATTGCATTAGCATGGTTTGTTGTTCCCGCAGTAAGGCATACCGCAGGTCTTAATCTAGCAGCATTATTTGCTACTACTTTTCTTACAGGATTAATGATTGCTCCATTATTAGCTATGACATTAGCAATGCCAAGTGGTGCTTCAATTGTAGGACAAGCTTTTTTAATGACATCAGTTGCTTTTGGTGGAATTTCATTTTTTGCTTTAACAACTAAGAGAGACTTCTCTTTTATGAGAGGGTTTTTATTTGCTTCATTTTGGATTGTATTTATTGCAGCAATTATTTTTGCTTTAGGAGTATCGTTTAATTTCTTTGCATATTCAAGTGTATTCCATTTAGTTTTATCTAGTGGTATTGCACTTTTAATGTGTGGGTTTATTTTATATACAACTCAATCAATTATTAAAGGTGGTTATGACTCTCCAGTAATAGCTGCATTAGATTTATATATGGCATTTTTCAACTTATTCTCTTCATTATTACAAATTTTTGGAATTTTAGGTAGTGACGACTAAAGATATAGATAGCTTCTTTATGAAGCTATCTTAACTTTTTACTAATTATAATGATAGAAAAAAATAATCTAAGACTTATTGATGCAAACCTAAATAGACTACGAGAAGGTATTCGAGTAGTAGAAGATATATTTAGATATGTATACAATGATAAAGACACTTCATCTAAGTTGAAAAACCTAAGACACTTATCAAGGCTTGAAAACTATACTGAACTTTTAGAAACTAGAGATATTCAAAATGATGTATTAAGAGGATCTATAAAAAGTGAACAAAATAGAAAAGATCTCTTTTCAATATTAATTGCTAATTTTAAACGAGCGCAAGAGAGTTCAAGAGTACTAGAAGAATTTTGCAAACTAATATCTATTGAAGATAGTGAAAACTTTAAATTTATAAGATATGAGCTTTATAACTTAGAAATTGTTTTAACAAAAATCACTTCAAATTCTAAATAATTTAATTTATACTCTTTAAAAAGTCTTTTTGCTGTTTTAAAATCTAAAGTAGCACTAGCACCACTTACACCAGAATTTTTTATATAATCAAATAGTTCTTTTTTATTCTCAAATTCTAAATTATAGGTATGTACTTCAAAGTCACATTTATAATAAGTAGAAAAAGCCTCTTCAATTTTCTCTAAAGAAAGAATAGGAGAATTAGACTTTGTAATATTTTGAATTGTTTTGAATGTATTTGAAGTAAATAATACTGCATTTATTTCGTTTGTTGTTTCAGATAAAAAGCCTACTAATTTTTTTAAATCTTTTGACCATTGCATTGCAGAAGAAGAGATAACAATATCAAATTTTTTATTTTTTAAAAAATCATAAAATTCATTTGAATCAAAATCATAGCAAGCTACTTCTAAATTTTTATTTTTTGGATGAATCTTGCACATTGAAGCTGAAAAATCAATTGCATTATATTTTTCCACATCCCACGAGATATATTTATAAACTTGGCCAGAGCCACAGCCTATCTCTAAAATATTCTTTGGTTTGTTTTTTATATCCCGAACTAAGGCTTTTGCCGCAATTTGTTGTATGATATTGAAATTATTATATTCATTTGCATGTTTTGAAAATTGGTTTTTTATAGACATAGAAATCATCTTAACCTTTTTTTAATAAGTTTTAGATAAAATACCTACCATTTTTTAAAAGGAAAATTAACATGGCATCTACACTTTTAATAGTACAAGTTATTTTAGCGGTTCTAATAGTTATTGCAGTATTACTTCAAAAAAGTTCGAGTATAGGACTTGGAGCTTACAGTGGAAGTAATGACTCAGTATTTGGAGCAAAAGGTCCAGGTAGCTTTTTAACTAAAGCAACAATGGGATTAGGGCTACTTTTTGTAGTTAATACACTGGCTCTAGGTTATTCTTATAACCAAGAAAAATTAGGAAGTGCTGTAGATAGCGTTAAAACTGATAGTTTAATTCCTACAACACCTGTTGAAAATGCAGCACCAGCAGCACCAACTGCACCTGTAGTTCCAACAGTACCAGCAAGTAAGTAATTTTAAAAAATTAAATGAAGTATTTATTACTTCTTGCAAATCTTTCAATCTATGAATATGCACAAAAAGATGCATATCATAGATTAATTCTAAACAAACAAAATATAAATCACAATTTTCTTACTACAAAACTTTTCATAAAAGTTTATAATGGTATAATCAATTTCAAATTTTCAAACAACAAAAAACTAATAAAACATACTTAAGGAGAATATAGAATGTTAGAAGAAATCTACGAAGAAACAAAAGATCATATGGAAAAATCAATTGAGTCTTTAAAAAGAGACTACAAAACATTAAGAACAGGGAAAGTTACTACTTCTGTTTTAGATGGTGTTAAAGTTGATTACTATGGAACTCCAACAGATTTAAATCAAGTTGGTTCTGTTTTAGCAGCCGATGCAACAACTATTGTTGTTAACCCTTGGGAAAAAAATCTTTTAGGTGATATCGAAAAAGCTATCCAAAATGCAAATATTGGAGTTCACCCAAACAATGATGGTGATTTAATTAAATTATTCTTCCCTCCAATGACTGTTGATCAAAGAAAAGAGAGTGCTAAAGGTGCTAAAGCAATGACAGATAATGCAAAAGTTGCAATCAGAAATGTTAGAAAACATGCAAATGATAAAGTAAAAGTTTTACATAAAGATAAAGAAATTAGTGATGATGAGAATAAAAAAGCACTAGATGATATTCAAAAAATTACTGACTCATATGTATCAAAAGCTGATAGTACGTTAAAAGCTAAAGAACAAGAAATTTTAACGGTTTAATTATGAATGTAGCACAAATATATAAAGATGCAAGTGCCCTATTAGAAGGACACTTTAAATTAAGTAGTGGAAATCATTCTTCATTTTATTTACAATCGGCAAAAGTTTTAGAAGATCCTAAAACTGCTAAACTATTAGCTGAAGCATTAGCTGCTCAGATTAAAGAAGCTGGAATAAAAGTTGATGCAGTATGTTCTCCCGCACTTGGTGGCCTAATTGCCGGTTTTGCATTAGCAACTGCTCTTGATGTAAGATTTATTTTTGCAGAAAGAGTTGATGGAGACATGACTATTAGAAGAGGTTTTGAAGTACAAGAAGGTGAGAACTACATTATTTGTGAAGACATCATTACAACTGGTGGTTCTGCATTAGAAGCTGCTCGTCAGGTTGAAGCTGATGGTGGAAACATTGTTGCATATGCAGCACTTGCCAATAGAGGTTTTTGTTCTAGAGTAGGAAGTGACCTAGAAAATAAAGAAAGCTGTAAATTACCACTTGATAAACCACTTTTTGCATTAGATGACTTTACTTTTGAAATGTATTCTCCAGAAGAATGTCCTATGTGTAAAGAAGGAAGTATTGCTTACAAACCAGGAAGTAGAGGAAACTAATATTTATGAGTAGATGGAGAGATATAAAACAAGGGAAAGCTGAAGAAACTAGTAATATTAATATAGAGAAAAATAGTTCTACAGTTCCTTGTGCTCCAGTTCTTTCTAGAATTAAAGCTTTTATAACTGATACTTTTTTAATCACTACTCCTGTTTTATACATAGTAATTTATCTTGTAATGGGTAGTGGTGACATCTTTAGTCAATTTAGACTTGAGGGATGGGGTCTAATTTTAGGAGTTCATTTTTTAATTATTATGATTTTTTGGTTAAGAACTGGCCAAACTCCAGGTATGAAAGCATATAGTTTAAAACTAATTCATAATACAAAAGGGAAACCTTCGATATTATCTTTAACAATTAGATATTTTGTTCTTCTAATTTCTATGATTTCAATTTTTGGACTTTTCTCTGTCTATTTCAGAAAAGATAATAAAACATTTCAAGATATATTTTCAAATACTAGTATCATTGAATTCGATTCATAAAGTAGATGCTATTTTTTAAACTATCTGCCTTCTATTTTTTTTATTTTGCTGCAGTTGGTGTATATATAATATTTTTGCCAAAAGTCTTAAATGATTTAGGTTACAGTGCATTTGACATTGGTATTATTTTTGCACTTGCTCCTTTAATGAGATTTCTAACTCCCTTTTTATTTTTAAAACATATAAAACTAAATCAATCAGTATTTAAAATAGCCCTATTTTTATCACTTGTCTGTTCATCTTTATTTTATTTAACAATAGAGAACTTTTATGCTTTCATGATAAATAACGCTATATTAGGGGCTTGTTTATCGTTAATATTACCCTATTTAGAAGTAACTGCAATAAAAGTTTTAGGAAAAGATAGATATGGAAAATCAAGACTTTATGGCTCAATTGGATTTACGGTAATAGCTCTTTTATTAGGACAGTTTTTAACTACTCCTTATATTGCCCTACACTACTATTTAGTAGTAAATGTATTAACTGTAATATTTGCACTTCTTCTTTTAAATTATGACGATATAAGTCATGATGAAAAAGCAACAAAAGAACCTTTTTCTTTCTTTAAATACTGGCCTTTCTGGGTTAGTTTGTTTTTTATGCAATTAAGCTTTGGTGGTTTTTATAACTTTTTCACTATTTATGAAACAGACCATGGTATAAGTTTAGAAATGACATCATATCTTTGGTCATTTGGTGTTCTTTGTGAGATTATACTTTTATATTTTCAAGCACCTCTTTTAAAAAGAAATCTATTAAATATTATCAAGTTTTCAGTTGCAATTACTATTTTTAGATGGTTTTTACTATTTTTATTCCCGGATAATTTAATACTTACTTTCTTTACACAAAGTATTCATGCATTCTCATTTGGACTTTATCACAGTGCCGTAATCATTTTTCTTTATACTTTATATGAGAATAAAAAATTGGCGCAACAATTTATGTACGGAGTAGCATATGGATTAGGTGGATTTTTAGGAGCTTTAATTGCAGGATGGGCTTATGGAGACAATTTATTTTTATACTCTGCAATATTTTCTTTATTTTCTTTATTTTTTCTATTTAATAAAAAACTTCAAATTCAAAGCTAGTAATTAAATATTAGTCTAAACCTAATTGTTCTTCCCTATGTTCTAGTACATCTTTTAAATCATTAATAGTTTTTTCTTGAGTCTTAATCATTTTACATAACTTTGATAGGTTTTCTTTTTTTTCTTCTATATCAGTTTTTAAAGTACATACTTCAAACACAAATTTTTCATTCTCTGCTTTAATTTTCTTTGCATAAAGAAATGCTTGTTTAATTTTTTCATTTGAAGTTTCAACCATTTTCCCATATTTAAGAGTATTCTTTTTTATTTCATCTTCATAAAATTCTACCTGTGTATTTAATTTTGTAATTTTTTTTCTTTCACTATTTAGACTATCTTCTAAATGATGGAGTAATGAAATATCACTATTTTTTATTTTATCTTCTAGAGTTTTTATATATTCATCTTTTTCAATTTTTTCTTTTCTACTATCTTTTACATTTTGGATTACTTTTTTCTTAAATTCTCTTTTCTCAAGTTCTTCTTCTGTTATGATAAATTTAATTAACATATACTCTGTAATATCTTGGCCAAGCTCATTATATCTTGGAACAATAGTTGTATTTGTATAATATGTACTTCCGTCTTTGGCCCTGTTCTTTAATTTACCATTCCACTTTTTCCCAGATTGTATAGTTTCTAGTATGGTTTTATAGGTTTCATCTGGAGTATCGGGATGTCTTATTATACTATCGGGTTGATTGATTAATTCTTCAAGAGAATACTGTGAAATATCACAAAATAATTTATTTGCATAAATGATATTTCTATTAAGATTTATTCTTGAGATAGTTGCAATATTATCAATTGCCTCAAGATAAGATTCTAACTCTTCTTTTTGATGTTTAATTGCTTCATTCTGAGTATTTATTTTACATTCTCGAACTATTTTTTTTAAAGCATCATCGATATTAATTGGTTTTAAAATATATTCTGTTGCATTTAAATTAATTGCTCTTAATAAATACTCTTTTTCAAAATGTGCAGTAGTAAATAAAACAGGAATATCGGGATCATCTTTCCTAAGTTTTTCAAGAAGTTCTATTCCATCCATCTTTGGCATATTTATATCACTGATAATAGCATTTAGTTTAATATTTTTAGACTTTAAAATATTATATCTTCTTAATGCCTCTTCCCCATCTACTGCCGTATAAAAATTTTTAAATAAATTTCCAATCTCATTTTGTAAGGCAACTCTAATTGTTTTAGAATCTTCTACATAAAGTACCGTCAAACTTTTTAAAAAATCTTTATCTTCCATTTTAATCTCCTAGTAAATAAATAAAATTGAAACTTAAAAATATAATTGAATTTTTCATTATAGGTTGAGGAGATGAGAATAGTATGAGAATAATTTATTGACTTTATTCTTCTTATTTGAAGATTATGTTAACTAAGACCTAATTGTTCCTCTCTGTGATGAAGAACATCTTTTAAATTTTTTATTGTTAGTGACTGTTCGAGTATCTGATCATTTAATCTTTTTATCTCTTTATTCGTTTTATTCTTTTCATATTCTAATTTATTAGCCTTTTGTGTCAAGTTCTCTTTTTCATTTGTTAATACTTTTATATCATATCTATTTTCAGCGGCTTCTTCATTTACTTTAAATAGCATATCTTCATATTTGTCTTTTATTAGAGAGAGATCTTCTTCATAAAAATTAACTTGTGATAGTAGTTTTGATGATTTCTTTTTCTCTTTTTGTAGAGCATCATCAATTAAATAAACACTCTGATATTTTTTCAGCTGAGTCTCTAGATCTTGAATTTTTTTATTTACTTCAATTTTATACTCATTTGTTTGTCTTACATTATTGATAACTTTTCTTTTAAACTCTCTTTTTTCAGTATCTTCTTGAGTTGTTAAAAACCTAATACCAATATATTCAATAATCTCTTTTCCATAATCATCATATAAAGGAAGTATTGTAGAGTTTACGTAATAACCTGTTTTATTTTTTGCCCTATTCTTTAACTTACCCTTCCATATCTGACCTAACTTAATAGTCTGCCAAAGTTCTTTAAATATACTAGCAGGAACATCCGGGTGTCTAACAATATTATGAGAATTTCCAATTAATTCATTTTGCGAATACCCAGAAACTTCGCAAAAGTTATCATTTGCATAAAGGATAGTACCCGAGGCATCTGTTTTAGAAATGATTGCAACTTGGTTTATAATAGTTAAGAATTCTTCTAAATTCTTTTTCTGTTCCATGATTACAAGATTATGACTTCTCGATTCACATAACTTTTCTACTTTTATTATCAACTCCATTATATTAATTGGTTTTATTGCATAATAAGAAGCTTCATGATTAATTGCTTTTAAAAGATATTCAGAATCACTAAAAGCAGTTGTTATTAAAAAAGGTATTTCATTATCTTCTTCTCTAATCTTTTCAAGAAGCTCAATACCAGTCATTTTAGGCATAGTTATATCCGAAATAATTGCATCAAGATCTTCTATTTTTTTTATATCCCGATACTGTTCTAATGCATCAATACCATTTTCTGCAAAATATACTTTTTTAAAAACTTTAGTGAAAACTTTTTCAAGGTTTGTTCTTATTTTATCGTCATCTTCAACATATAAAATTGTTAACGTTTTTAAAAAATCTTTATTCATTAAACAATATCCATAATCAATAATTTAATATTCTTCTTCTCTTGTATTTCATTTAGTTTTAACCCAGGTATTTGTATATTCATAAATTCACTATGTGAATAGATTTTATTTTTTGCAATTTCTTGTAGAACTTTTCCTCTATAAAACTTTGCCCAATGGGATACAACTTTGCCATCTTTTATAAATTTAAAGGTAATAACATTTGCTTTTTTTACTTTATAAAATTTCTCATAGAAACCTGCTCTTAAGTCAATAACTTCTTCACCCACAAAATCATCTAAAGAATCTGTAAAGTTATCCATATAAAACTTTTCTACATTTTTATTTGAAAGTTTAGCACCTTGCTTATATTTATAGTCAGGAATTAGATCACTAGCTTTTAAAGGTCCAAAAAGATTTGAAAATAGCACAACATTTTCATCAATAAAATCTTGTGACTCCTTATTTAAACTCATATAATCTAAAGCATCAAAGGCAACACCGTTATATCTATTGATAGCTTTCATCGTTGGTTTATTCCTCAAATTCTCTTTATATCTTTCTACTTCATCTAATTTTTTCAAACCAAACCATTTTGATAACTCTTCTATTGATGATGCAGACAGAAGTTCTTCATATATATTGAAAATTTCTTCCCTCTTTTCAAAAAGCTCTGGAAATACAAAATTCTTTTTATTAAAAGGAGTTCCATCTCCTCCAGAATTTTTAGTCTCTGCTGGGGCTAAAAGTATTTTCATTCTATTTATTATTCCTTTTCATTTCTATTTCCATATCTTTTTTCTAAATCTTAAAAAAAGTAAAATACTTACTATTAACAATAACAAAATCCAAATAATTTGAGTATCAAAAATCATTAGAAAATCTATAATTTCTTGTAGAAAGAGACCCCATAAAGTTACGGAAATTATTGTTGCAATAAATACTATAAATATAACAACATAATGCTTCATTCCAATTAAAAAACCTATAATTGAACCTACTATTGGTCCGGTCATCCAAAAAGGAATAAATACAAAAACAAAGAGTCCAAATTTGCCATATTTATCAAATTTTTCTTGATGTTGGTTTTTCTTTGTTTGTACTTCGATAAAGAATTCTTCTAAAACTTTTACTTTTAAAATGCCTTTTACACTAAAAACGAAAAAAGGGTAAATAGCAGTTACTAAAATCATTTCAACAACAATATTTATACTTATCACAACAAAATGAGATAAATCCGCAGCATATCCAAATGAAAGAGCAGGCACACGTCCTATGAGTAAATTGGTAAAAACAATACCTGTAATTCTATTTGCAAATGCAATATCAATTTGGTAGCTTACAATTATAAATATGATTAAAGAAAAAGTAATACAAAGAGAAAGAATTAAAATATTTCCTTCTTCTCCTTTATATAGTTTTTGAATCAAGTTAGACATCTACAAATTCGCCACTATGATATAGCCAAACTCCCTCTACTTTAAGAAATTTACTTTTTTCACTAAATGAAGTATTATGTGCTCCATGGAAAATTGTAGCATTGAAAGTTACGTAAGATTCCATTTCATCTTCTATGAAATCTACTATTTTTAGTTTTTTAAAATCACTGTCTTTCGAAAAAGTAAGTATAGATTCTTTCCATGTCTCAGAATCTTCGTTATAGTCAGGATTATCTTTGTGAGTTGTTTTCATAACATATTTATAATCACCAGCAGCAAAAGCACTGTATCGTGACTTCATTAATTCTAGCGCAGTTTTAGCATTTGCACCATTATGAAAAACCTTACAACATTTTTTAAACTTCTTTAAACTCCCGCACGGGCACATTGCATTTACTGAAATTTTCATGGTCAAGCCTAATTGAGATTTTTAATATTGTACCGAAATATTAGAAAAGAGAAAAGTACCTAGTAAAAAACCACTAAGTACTCTTAATTAATTATTTAGTCTCTTCTACTTTTTTAGAAGTTTTTTTAGCTTTTTTAACTTTCTTTTTTTTAGCTACTTTTTGTTTTTTAGATTTAGCTTTTTCGTTGATTTTCTTTTTTTTAGCTTTTATTTCTTTTTTTGATTTTCCAGATTCTTTTGCTTTTTTAATTTTTTCTTTTCTTTTATCTTCTATTTTAGAATTTTTCTTTTTTTGGTTTAACTTAGCCTTTGATACGGTTTTCCCATTTTTAATATTTGAAACAACACCTGGACCAAAACCTTTAATTGATTGTAAATCATCTGCATTTTTAATCTTATTTGACTTTCTATACTTAATGATTTGATCAGCTTTAACTGGTCCAATCCCCTTAATAGCTGTCTCTTATACACATCTGACGCTGCCGACGAAGAGGATAGTGTAGA
>CAJXPH010000086.1 GCA_913057765.1 uncultured Campylobacteraceae bacterium | reverse complement strand
CTCTTCGTCGGCAGCGTCAGATGTGTATAAGAGACAGTACTTATACGTATCTCCTTCAATTTCTAAAAAGTCTACTGAAGATTGTGGATGATAAGTAAATTGCATTAAAAAACTTTTGATAAAATATAAACAGAAATTAAAACCATAATTTCAATTGTGTAGATTTTTTTTGCATAAACTATAAACTCTTCTTGCAATTGTATATCAGAAGTTTTGATAACTCTCATTTTCTTATATCTTTTTATTTCAATTACAAGCAAAAATATTGCAGCTGGAATCATAATTCCTATTGTAAAAGAAAAAGCATGTGCATAGGCAGCAACAATAGCACCAGTATATATAACAATTGCATTAGACATATGATAAATAGGTGTCATAAATCTCAATCTTTTTGATAATTTAATAAATTCAGTTGCAGATACAACAGAATATAAATTAAAAATCATTATCGCCAAAAATAAATATATCGTATAAACGTGCGTGCTAATTGCATCACTCATTAGTTCCATGTTAAACTCACTTTTAAAAAATTTTGGTATTATAACTAACTTGTCATAAGGTATTAGTAAAAGGAAAAATATGGCTATTTCTGTTAATGAAGCTATTAAAACTATCTCAAATATTGATGTTAATTTAAACTATGAAATCATTCCTATAGAGAGTTCACAAGATAGAATTTGTGCACAAGAGATTGTTGCAACAATCTGCTTACCAAGATTTAACAACTCTGCAATGGATGGTTTTGGAATTATATATGAAGATAAAAATGAAAAATTAAAAATAGTAGATACGATTTTTGCGGGAGATAATAATAGTAGATTATTAGAGAGTAATCAATGTGTAAAAATAATGACTGGGGCAAAAATACCAGCAAATTGTACAGCTATTATTCCAAAAGAAGATTGTCAATATTTTGATGATGATTTAATTACAGTCCCAAATAATATAAAAGAATTTCAACATATAAGATTTATTGGTGAAGATATAAATGAAAATGATACATTAATAATAGTTGGTGAAACAATTAATTTTGCTAAAGTTACACTTTTAAGTTCTCAAGGAATTTCTCATATAAAAGTATTTAAACAACCAAAAGTTGTAGTTTTTGCAAGTGGTGAAGAATTAAAATTACATTATGAAAAAGCTGAAAACTATCAAATATATAATTCAAATACACCTACTTTTATGAGTAGATGTAAAGAACTTGGAGCACAAATTGATTTTATTGGTCAAGCCCATGATTCAATTGAATCAATTAAAGAATTAATTGAAAACTCTTTAGATGCAGATTTGATTGTAACTTCAGGAGGAGTTTCAGTTGGTGATGCAGATTTTACGAAAGATGCATTTAATGAATTAGATTTTGAAACCTTATTTGATGGAATTATAATTAAACCTGGTAAGCCCACAGTTTTGGGTAAAATTGGGAAAACATATATCTTAAACCTTCCAGGGAATCCTTTAGCTTCTGCACTTATTTTTGAAGTTTTTGGGAAATTATTATTACAAAAACTAATTGGATCAAATGACATTTACCATAATTTTATATGTGCAAAAATAGGTGAAGATTTAAAAAACAAGAAAGGTAGAATCACTATCATTCCTGGAAATTTTGATGGAGAATATTTCACAAGTGCTCAAAAAAGAAGCCCAGGAATGGTTTCAACTTTAAGTAACTGTAATTCATTAATAGCATTAGATGAAAATGTATCAAATCTTAAAAAAGAATCTTTAGTTAAAGTACTACCAATTAATTGGAAATTTTTTACGAAAAATCAAAAGGAATTTTTAACGTATGAGTAACAACGTGACGAAAAAAGCAGTATGTATTCTAAGTGGAGGGATGGATTCTACTTTAGCATCATATATTGCAAAAAATGATGGTTATGAGATTATAGCTGTTCATTTTAACTATGGACAAAGAACTGAAAAAAGAGAACTAAAAGCATTTAGAGATGTTTGTGAAGATTTACAAATAAAAGAAAAATATGAGATTGATATTCCATTTTTTACACAGATTGGTGCAAGTGCATTGACTGATAAAACAATTGATATTCCTATTGGTGGAGTAGAAGCTGGAGTTCCTATTACATATGTACCATTTAGAAATGGTATTTTCTTATCAATTGCAACTGCAATTGCTGAAAAAGAAGAAGCTCAAGCACTTTTTATAGGTGTTGTTGAAGAAGATAGTTCAGGTTATCCTGACTGTTCTGATACATTCATTGATAAAATGACTGGCGCAATTAATGAAGGAACAAAAGAAACTACAAAACTTGAAATAAAAACACCTCTTGTTCATCTTATGAAAAGCCAAATTGTAAAAAAATCAGAAGAACTGAATGTACCATTAGAACATACATGGTCTTGTTATAAAGAAGAAGAAAAAGCTTGTGGAGTTTGTGATTCTTGTAGATTAAGACTAAATGGTTTTAAAGAAGCAAACTCAACTGACCCAATACCTTACAAAGAATAATTATGACTTGGAAAATATCTAAATCATTTGATTTTTGTTATGGACATAGAGTTTGGTCTCAAGAATTAAATCCTGATTTTTCTCTTGATTCATGTCTAAAATGTAGACACTTACATGGTCATCAAGGACAAGTAATTGTATATTTAGAATCATCTGAACTTAAGAATGGAATGGTGACAGATTTCAAACATCTAAATTGGTTTAAAGCTTTTTTAGATGATGTACTTGATCATAAATTTATTATTGATATAAATGACCCTCTTTTTGAAACATTACTTCCCCATTATAATAAAGATGAATTAATTGAATTTGAACAAGGTTATAAAATGGTTGATTTAACAAAAATTGAAAATGAACCTAATCATATAAGAGAGATGTATGAAGGATATATTTTAGTAAACTTCGTACCAACAAGTGAAAATCTTTCGGCATGGTTTTTAGAGATAGCTCAAGAAAAAATGAAACAAATTAATATAAAAGTTGCTAGTGTAGAGTTTGCAGAAACTCCAAAGAGTAAAAGCCACGTGTATGCTTGAAATAAATGAAATTTTTGGTCCAACAATTCAAGGAGAAGGTAAACTAATAGGTACACCTTCTATTTTTATTCGAGTTGGAAAATGTAATATGCGCTGTGTTGGTTTTAATGTTGAATATGAAACACCTAGTGGTATAAAAAAATGTTCTTGTGATTCCTATTATGCAGTTGATGTAGCTTTTAAAGATCAATGGCATACTATGAGTTCTAATGATATTATAAAAAAAGTAGAAGAATTAAAACCAAATTATAACCTTGATATTGTAATCACGGGAGGAGAACCTCTTTTATACTGGCAAAATAATGAATTTCAATCTTTATTAAAATACTATGTTGAAAATAATTATAAAGTTACTATAGAAACAAATGCTTCTTTAAATATTAATTTAAATGAAGAATATCAAAAAAAGATTCTATTTTCTATGAGTGTCAAACTTTCAAATTCTCTAGAGCCACTTAAAAAAAGAGTAAATATCAATACTCTAACTCAAATATTAAATCATACACAAGACTCGTATCTAAAGTTTGTCATAGACAAAGAGTTTAAAGAAAAAGCCCAAGAAGAAATATATGCAATTATAAAACAAATTCCAAAAGCAGAAGTATATCTTATGCCTATGGGAGACACTGCAAAAGAAATAAATGAAAATAGTGAAACTGTTATTGATATGGCTATAGAAAATGGGTTTAAATATTGTGACAGACTTCACATAAGAGTTTGGGACAACAAACGAGGCGTCTAAGCGTTTAATATAAAAAATTATCAACAATTGATATAATATGCGTCAAAATTAAAATTATAAAAAAATTACAAAGGATTTATATGGAATTTACAGGTTCAAATGTATTAGTTACTGGTGCAAGTAGAGGTATTGGTGCGGAAATTGCCAAAACATTAGCAGGATTTGGTTTAAAAGTTTGGATAAATTATAGAAGTGGAGCAGAAGCTGCTGAAAAAGTAAAAGAAGAAATTGAAGCTGCAGGTGGAAAAGCTGCAATTGTAAAAGCTGATGTAACTAAAGAAGACGAATTTACAGCTGCTATTAAAACAATAGTAGATGCTGATGGTGAAATTTCATATTTAGTAAATAATGCTGGTATTACAAGAGATAAATTAGCATTAAGAATGTCTGTACAAGATTTTAATGACGTAATTACAGCAAACTTAACATCTGCATTCATTGGATGTAAGGGTGCTTTAAAAGCTATGGGTAAAAAAAGATTTGGTTCAATTGTAAATATCTCTTCAATTGTTGGAGAAATGGGAAATCCAGGTCAAACAAATTATTCTGCTTCTAAAGGTGGATTAAATGCAATGACTAAATCATTCGCAAAAGAAGCTGCAGTTAGAGGTATTCGATACAATGCGGTAACACCAGGTTTTATTCAAACAGATATGACTGATGAATTAAAAGATGATGTAAAAGCAGAATATGAGAAGAATATTCCATTATCAAGATTTGGACAACCTAAAGAGATTGCCGATGCGGTAGCATTTTTACTAAGTAATCACTCTTCATATATTACTGGTGAAATTTTAAAAGTAAATGGTGGTTTATACGTTTAAAAAGATTTATTAAATCTTTTTGTGTTATAATTTTGAGATAATTTTATAAAAGGAAGTGAATATGGCATTATTAGATGATGTAAAAGAAGTAGTAGTAGAGCAACTAGATTGTGACGCAGCTGAAGTTAAAGAAGATTCTAAGTTTATTGAGGATTTAGGTGCAGATTCTTTAGACGTTGTTGAGTTAGTTATGGCGTTAGAAGAGAAATTTGATATCGAGATTCCAGATGAAGATGCAGAAGGTATTTTAACTGTTGCAGACGCTATGAAATACATCGAAGATAACGCGTAATTTTATACGCTTTATGATCGGAAGCCAGTATTTTATATACTGGCTTTTTTATTCTTTAAATTGTTGAGTTTTTTTATTTTATAAAAAATTGAATTATTTAAATATATATTTGGAGCATTTTTGATGAGAAGAGTTGTAATAACTGGTCTAGGAACAATTAATTCTGTAGGAAATAGTGTTGAAGAGTCATTTAAAGCTGTAGTAGCTGGAGAATGTGGAATCGATACAATTACTTTATTTGACGTAAGTGAATTCCCTGTAAAAATTGCAGGAGAAGTAAAAGATTTTGACCCTACAACAGTAATGGATAAAAAAGAAGTAAAAAAAGCTGATAGATTTATCCAATTAGGTATTAAAGCAGCACAAGAAGCTATGATAGATTGTGGTTTAGTAAATGCTGAAAATAAAAAAGTTGATGATAGTATTTCTGAAAGATTTGGTATTATTTCTGCATCAGGTATTGGTGGATTATCAACAATTGAAAAAAACTCTGTAGTATGTGAAAATAGAGGCCCAAAAAGAATTTCACCATTCTTTATTCCTTCATCACTAGTAAATATGCTAGGTGGATTTATTTCAATTGCCCATGGATTAAAAGGTCCAAGTTTATCACACGTTACAGCTTGTGCAGCTTCAACTCATGCATTAGCAGATGCTACAAAAACAATTATGTTAGATGGTGCAGATAGAATTTTAGTAGTTGGTGCTGAAAGTGCTGTTTGTAGTGCTGGTGTTGGTGGATTTGCTGCAATGAAAGCATTATCAACTAGAAACGATGATCCTAAAAAAGCTTCAAGACCATTTGATAAAGATAGAGATGGATTTGTTATGGGTGAAGGTTCAGGTGCACTTGTTGTAGAAGACTTAGAATCAGCGCAAGCAAGAGGTGCTAAAATTTACTGTGAAATCATTGGTTTTGGTGAATCAGGTGATGCTAATCACATTACAGCTCCAGTTATGGATGGACCATTAAGAGCTATGAAAGCAGCATTTAGAATGGCTGAAAATATTACTGGTGAATTACCAAAAATTGATTATGTTAACACTCATGGTACTTCTACTCCTGTAGGAGATGTAAATGAATCAAAAGCTATTACTGAACTATTTGGTGGCGTAGAAAACTGTCCTCCTGTAACATCTACAAAAGGACAAATTGGTCACTGCTTAGGAGCAGCTGGAGCTATTGAAGCTATTTTTGCAATCAAATCATTAAATGAAGGAATTATTCCTCCAACAATTAATATTGAGAATCAAGATGAAGAATGTCAATTAGATTATGTTCCTAATACTGCAAGAGAAATGGAACTTGATACTGTAATGAGTAATAACTTTGGATTTGGTGGAACAAATGGTTCTATTATTTTCAGAAAATTTAAAGATTAATAAGATTTAATTTAACAAAGGAACAATTTGGCAACTTATTTAGATTTTGAAGACAAGATAAAAAAATTAGAAGAAGATATTACAGTCGCAAAAACAAAATCAGATGAACATGCTGTTGAAATTTTAGAAAAAAAGCTAGAAAAAGAAGTTGAAAAAACATTTAAAAATTTAAGCGATTATCAAAAACTTCAACTTGCACGACATCCTGATAGACCATATGCAATGGATTATATTAGAGGGCTAATGACTGATGCCTACGAAATTCATGGTGATAGACACTTTAATGATGATAAGGCAATTGTTTGTTTCCTTGGATATATTGGTGAACAAAAAGTTATGGTTATTGGTGAACAAAAAGGTCGTGGTACTAAAAATAAACTAATGAGAAACTTTGGAATGCCTAGTCCTGAAGGATATAGAAAAGCTTTAAGAGCTGCTAGAATGGCAGAAAAGTTTAATATTCCTATTCTAATGTTAGTTGACACTCCAGGTGCATATCCAGGACTTGGAGCAGAAGAAAGAAATCAATCTGAAGCAATTGCAAAGAACTTATATGAATTCTCAGACTTTACAACTCCTACAGTTTCTGTTGTAATTGGAGAAGGTGGTTCAGGTGGAGCACTTGCAATTTCAGTTGCAGATAAACTTGCTATGATGAGATATTCTGTCTACGCTGTTATTTCTCCTGAAGGATGTTCTGCAATTTTATGGAATGATCCTACAAAAGTTGAAACAGCAGCAAATGCATTAAAAATTACTGCAGAATCTTTAAAAGAGTTAGAACTTGTTGATGATGTTATAAAAGAACCATTAATTGGTGCTCATAGAAAAAAAGATGAAGCAATTAAAGCTTTAGGTGATTATTTTTTAACTACAGTAGCAGAGTTGAAACAATTAACACCGGCACAAAGATATCAAATGAAATATGAAAAACTAATGAATTTAGGGAAATTTCAAGAAGATACAAAATAATAAGTTGTAGTTTAACTACAACTTATCTAACTAGTCGCCCTACTGGCTCTCCACCTATTAAATGAAAATGTAAATGATGAACTTCTTGTCCCCCATCATCCCCAATATTTGTAATTAATCTATAACCATTTTTTTTAACATCAACTTTTGATGAAACTTTTTGAATAAACTCTGTCATCCCTGCCATTATTTTTGGAGGAATTACATCAAAAGAATCATAATGTTCTTTTGGAATTATCAATACATGAACTTTTTTTGCAGGATTAATATCATTGAATGCCAAAAAATTCTCATCTTCTAAAACAGTTTGATTAGGTATTTCTCCATTAACAATTTTACAAAATATACACATGTAAACACCTTTATTTAGTTTGAAAAATATTATAACCAAACTCTAATAAAATTTTAAGTATAATCCCGAACAATATAGAAAACAACACATATCAGGAGAAACATAAAGTGAAAGAATGGCTTGACAAAATTAACGATGCTAATTCACTTGAAGTTTTAGAAAATCTAAGAATTGAAACTTTAGGTAAAAAAGGTATTATTACTGCACAATTTGCAAAAATGAAGGACATCCCAGGTCCAGAGAAAAAAGAATTTGCCGCAAATTTAAATAAACAAAAAGCAGAAATAACAGAAGCTCTTGAAGCTAAAAAAATAGTTTTAGAAAAAGAAGCTTTAGAAAAGAAATTAAAAGAAGAAAAAATTGATATCACAAGATTTAACAATGAAGCTACTTGTGGAGCAGTTCATCCAGTAACACTTACAATGGATAGAATTATTCAATATTTTCAAAACCTTAATTTTGCTGTTGAAGAAGGTCCTCTAGTTGAAGATGACTTCCATAACTTTGAAGCACTTAATCTTCCAAAATATCATCCTGCACGTGATATGCAAGATACTTTTTACAATAAAGATTATACGCTTTTAAGAACACATACTTCTCCTGTACAAATTAGAACAATGTTAGGTCAAGATAAAGATACACCAATTAGAATGATTGCACCAGGTACAGTATTTAGAAGAGATTTTGATTTAACTCATACTCCAATGTTTCACCAAATTGAAGCATTAGTTGTAGATGATGCAGATAAGATTTCATTTGCAAATTTAAAACATGTATTAGTTGAATTTTTACACCATATGTTTGGGGATGTTGAAGTAAGATTTAGACCTTCATTCTTCCCTTTTACAGAACCATCTGCTGAAGTTGATATTTCATGTGTATTTTGTAAAGGTGACGGGTGTAGAGTTTGTTCACACACAGGATGGCTTGAAGTTCTAGGATGTGGAGTTGTTGATGAAAATGTATTTAAAGCAGTTGGATACGAAAATAAATCAGGATATGCTTTTGGTTTAGGTGTTGAAAGATTTGCCATGTTAATACATAACATTGGAGATTTAAGATCTCTATTTGAAAGTGATTTAAGATTATTAGGACAGTTTAAATGATAGTTACAAGATCGTGGTTACAAGAATATATAGATATATCAAGTATATCTACAGATAGTATCTGTAAAACGTTAAACTCTATTGGATTAGAAGTTGATAGTTTAGAAGAACAAAGAATTGTTTCAGGTGTTGTAGTTGGAAAAGTTTTAGAAAAAGAAAAACATCCAGATGCTGATAAATTAAATATTTGCCAAGTTGATATTGGATCAGAAACTGTTCAAATTGTATGTGGTGCAAAAAATGTAGATGCCGGTCAATATGTTCCAGTGGCAACTGTGGGTTGTAATCTTAGTGCAGATTTTAAAATTAAAGCAGCAAAACTAAGAGGTGTAGAATCAAATGGAATGATTTGTTCTTCAACAGAAATTGGTCTTGCAAAATTAAATGATGGAATATTAGAGCTTGATGAATCAATTGGTGAATTAACAATTGGAAAAGAATTATCTCAATTACCATTATTAAATGATGATATTATTGAAATTGAATTAACTGCTAATAGAGGTGATTGTTTAAGTATCAACGGAGTAGCGAGAGAACTTTCAGCATTTTATTCAATTCCTTTTAAAGAACAAGATAACGCTATTATTCATAATGATTTAGGAATAGGTCAAATATTAGAAGTAGAAAGTTCAAATGATATTGATAGTAAATATATTTATACTGTTGCAAATACAAGCGACTTCATACTACCTTTAGTAAATAAACTAAGAGTTGGAGTAATTGATAAATTTAAAGAAAATGACTTAAATGATGTAATTACGTATGTTTCTCATTCAACTGGTGTAATTATTAATGCATATGCTAAAAAAGATGCACAAAATATAAATGGAATTGCTACTATTCACATCCAAAAAGATAAACAAGGGTTTGATGTAGTATCAGGAAATGAAAGCCTAAGTACAGTTTGTATTGAACATTCAGATATTAATATTGATACTGAAGGTGAGTATATCATTGAAGCTACATATATAAATCCAGAAATATTATCTAAAAAAGTTTTTGAAACAAAAAGAAAAACTGGTGATGTATATTATAACTCATCAAGAGGAAGTGAGCCATATATTGAAAATGGAATGAAATCATTCTGTTCATTAATTTCTAATAATGGCGCAAGAATTTATAATGGTAATGAATCTTATACAGATTATAATGAAAAAATCACATTAGATGTTAGTGTAAATAAAATCAATTCAATTATTGGTCAAAAAATAGAAAAAGTAACAATTGAAAAGATTCTAAATTCATTAGATTTTGAAGTTAAAGATGGGGCAAATGGAGTTTTATCTATTCAGATTCCTTTATTTAGACATGATATAAAAAACATTGCTGATGTTACAGAAGAAGTTGTAAGAATTATTGGAATTGATAATATCCAAGCTAAACCACTTGCAATAGATGAAGTAAATAGAATTAATCAGACATCTCACAACTTAGTAAAGAAAAATAAATTAAGAGCAAAAGCTATAGAAAATGGTTTCTTTGAAACATTAACTTATGTATTTGCTTCTAGAGATACTTTAAAAAAATACTCTCTTCCTGTAGTTAAAGATAATTTAGATATTTTAAATCCTATAGTTAAAGAATTAGATACATTTAGAACAACTATTTTAGTAAATCTAGTTGAGGCCTGTGCAAATAATTCAAAATCAGGATTTAAGTCTATTTCATTTTTTGAAATAGGAAAAATATTTGATACTAATAGAGGTGAGAGTACAAAAATCTCATTTATTTTTAGTGGAGAAAAAGAAGTTGAATCGATTTCAAATTCTGGGAAACCTGCAAATATTGACTTTTTTGAATTTGCAACAAAAGTTTTAAATACTGTTGGAAAATTTGATTTAGAACC
>CAJXPH010000085.1 GCA_913057765.1 uncultured Campylobacteraceae bacterium | reverse complement strand
ACGAGATCCTCTCTGGTCTCGTGGGCTCGGAGATGTGTATAAGAGACAGCTTATATACTTAATAAATGAAAATTAACCTATTTAATTAAGTTTATATAAACTAAATTTGATATAATCAACAAAAAATATTAAATTAATAGGATTTCAGATGAGAGATTGGTTAGACACTCATAAAAATGATGAAGTAAGAACTCAGATGTATTATGCCAAAAGAGGCATTATTACACCAGATATGGAATATGTAGCAAAAGTTGAAAAAATTGATCCAGAGTTAGTTAGAAGTGAGATTGAAAGAGGAAGATTAATTATTCCTGCGAATGTAAATCATAAACATTTAACTCCTATGGCAATTGGAATCGCATCTTCTTGTAAAATCAATGCAAATATTGGTTCATCTGCTTTAGCTTCAGATATCGATGGTGAAATTGAAAAAGTTGATGTATGTTTAAAATATGGTGCTGATACTATTATGGATTTAAGTACAGGTGGTGACTTAGATTCAATTAGAAGTGCAGTAATTGAACATTCAACTGTACCAATTGGAACAGTTCCAATTTATCAAATTTTACATGATTGTAAAGATAAGATTGAAGATTTATCAATTGATGTTATGTTAAAAGTTTTAGAAAAACAAGCACTACAAGGTGTTTCATACTTTACAATTCATGCAGGATTTTTACTTGAATTTATGCCTCATGTTGCAAAAAGAAAAATGGGAATAGTTTCAAGAGGTGGTTCTTTAATGGCAGCTTGGATGATGCATTATCATAAAGAAAACCCATTTTACGAAGTATTCGATGATATCTTAGACATTTGTAGAAGACATGATGTATCTTTATCTTTAGGTGATTCATTAAGACCAGGTTGTTTAGCTGATGCATCTGATGAAGCACAATTAAGTGAACTTAAAATTTTAGGTGACTTAACTTTAAGAGCTTGGGAAAAAGATGTTCAAGTAATGATTGAAGGGCCAGGACATGTACCTTTAAATCAAATTGAAAGAAATATGAAGCTTGAAAGAGAATATTGTCACGAAGCACCTTTCTATATCTTAGGACCTTTAACAACTGATATTGCTGCTGGATATGATCACATTTCTTCTGCAATTGGTGCAGCTGTTGGTGGATGGCATGGAGCTTCTATGTTATGTTATGTTACACCAAAAGAGCATTTAGGTTTGCCTAATGCTGCTGATGTTAGAGAAGGTATTATTGCTTATAAAATTGCTGCCCATTCTGCTGATATAGCTCGTGGTAGAAAAGACGCAAGAAATATTGATGATGAAATGTCTGATGCAAGATATGGTTTTGATTGGAACAGACAATTTGAACTTTGTTTAGATCCAGAAAGAGCAAAAGAGTATCATGATGAAACTCTTCCTCAAGATGTATTTAAAGAAGCTGAGTTTTGTTCTATGTGTGGACCAAAATTTTGTTCATATAAAATTACACAGAAAATTGTAGCTGATCATGGTGAGGCTATGAAAACTGCTGGTTAATCAAAATATAGATAATTGAAAAGGTCAAGGAAACTTGGCCTTTTTTTATAAATAGAATATTTTGGTAAAATATTCTTTACCAAAAGTTACAATTAAAAAAGAAAAAATCTTTTTTTAATAGTTAAATGGTTTAATTAAGACAAAAATTATCCTATTTAAATTATAATACAAAAAAATTAATAAATATAAGGAAATATAATATGGCAAGTGTAGCTGATATTAAAGAAGAATTAGGAAAAGTTCTATATCCTGGTTTTCAAAAATCAATTGTTGAATTTGGTTTTGTAAAAGATGTTGAATTAATTGATGATGAAAGTTGTGTAATCACATTAGATATCACATCAAGTTCAGCAGACGTTGCATCTCAATTACAAAAAGATATCTCTTCAACTCTAGAAAAAATTGGTATTTTTACTGCAACTTTAAATCTAAAAAAACCAGAAGAACAAAAACAACAAAGTAATAGCGTAAGTGGTAGTAATATTGCACCACAAATTAAAAACTTTGTAATGGTATCATCTGGAAAAGGTGGGGTTGGAAAATCAACTACTACTGTAAACTTAGCAATTGCAGCTGCAATGCAAGGTAAAAAAGTTGGTATCTTAGATGCAGATATTTATGGTCCAAATATTCCTCGTATGATGGGTTTACAAGGTCAAGAAGTAGCTGTTGTTGGAAATAAAGCTAAACCTTTTGATGCTTATGGTGTTGCTGTAATGTCTATGGGTTCTTTAATGGAAGAAGGTCAAGCTCTTATTTGGAGAGGGGCTATGATTATGAAAGCCATTCAACAATTATTAAGAGATATTCTATGGGAAGAATTAGATATCTTATTTATTGATATGCCTCCTGGAACTGGTGATGCTCAATTAACTTTAGCACAAAGTGTTCCTGTAACATGTGGTGTTAATGTTACAACGCCACAACATGTTGCTCTTGATGATTCAAGAAGATCTTTAGACATGTTTGCAAAACTTCATATTCCTATTGGTGGAATTGTTGAAAATATGAGTGGATTTATTTGTCCATCTTGTGAAACTGAATCTGATATTTTTGGAATGGGAACTTGTGAAGCTTTAGCTGATCAATATAATACTCAAGTATTAGGAAACTTACCAATTGAACCTGCTATTAGAGAAGGTGGAGATTCTGGTAAACCTATTGTTTATTGTCAACCTGAATCTATATCTGCAAAAAGATATATGATGGCTGCGACAAAACTTTTATCTTTTGTTGATGAAGTAAGTGAAAAAGCAGAAAATGCTTCAATTCAACCAACTACACCTCCTGGTGTATCTGCTTGTTCTACTTCAGCCGCTGCAGGTGCAGCACCACAACCTGAAAAGAAAGAAAGTCATTCTGGATGTGGTTGTAACCACTAAATAAAAAGAGGGAACCCCTCCTTTTATAAATGATTTAAAAACAATTTCTTCTCTTGTCTCCTTTATGGAGACAGGTTACTTGAAATTGTTAGAATGAATATTGAATGTTAAGTCTACCAATAGTAGCAGTCTCAGAACCATCTTTATCTAACTCACCAAATCTTAAATAACCTTTAAAGTTAGAACTCATTTTATACGAAGCTTGTAAATAAGTTTCTGTTTGATCCACTGAAGATGAATTATCTCCTGCATCTAAATCACTATACTTTAATGCAAGGTTTAATTTTTCAGTAACTTGTGCATTTATTGATGCATAAACTGTCGATGCATCTGAGATACCTGTTAATGTTACTCTCCAGTGTTCATCAAAACCTACATCAGCGCCATCATCAAGACCAACAACTCCTCCATCTTTATGTGTTTGACCATAGGCTAAGAATGCCCCATAGATTCCAGTACTTGCCTTAACTCCAACTTTCCATAAAGAGTTCTTTTTATCAGAATCATCTAAATCTAATTCTGAATATCTTGCAAAAGCACTAAGTTTTACATCTGAAATATTACCTGATGTATTTAATCCCAATGTATATGCATCAAAAATATCGACTGAATCTGCATAATGAGCATCCAAGTTTACACCTGCAATTGATGTTTTAACACCTACGTGAATTAAATCAGCACCTTCATTTCCAGCATATAAAGAAGTTGCATTACCCGAAGTTGCGAAGTTCGTTTGGTTAAAGTATGCAGCTGTAAATGTTGTATCACCTATAGAAGTAGTAGCAGCAATACCTGTACCTACTTGTTCATCACCAATTGAAGATCGTGTGATTGTAAAAGGTGAAGAAATAGCTTGCTTCCCTAAAGTAATTGCTGTGTTAGCTAACCCTGTGTATGTGAAGTTTACTTCAGTAAGTTGAATATCAATATTCTTATCTGCAGAAGTAGATGTATTTAAACTAATAGGATCTGTTGTTCCATCACCTGCAATAAATCTTGAATTAAATGTTACATCATTATTTATTTTAGATTTTAAAGATGTTGCCAATTTATAGTAATTTGTTGTTGAAGTTGATGGCTCGTAATCGTTATATCTGTAAACAACAGTACCTGAGACTTCTACATTTTTGATAGCACTTGCTAAATCTTGCGCATTTGCAACTGAAATTCCACTTGCTGCTATTGCAGCGATTAAACTTAATTTTAAAGTTTTCATTAATTATCCTTTTTGAATTGCAAAATTCTAGAAGAAATTAATGTAAGAAAAATCAAACAAATAAAATATTTTGAAATCTTCTATTTTTAGAATTTATTAAAAAATAAAATGAACTCTAAACTCTATATAATTGAGATATATGATATTAAATAACATATACTTATTTTAAAATATAAGTAAAACTTATTTAATTTAGCATTAAATAAAGAGTTTTGGAATATAATTAGTATGAATGAAAGTTTTGTAATGTTAGCTTCAAGCTATATTACATAAATATAAAAGGAGGATGTTATGTTTTTAACAGAGATTTTTATATTTACACTTCTAGGATTAGTAGCCTTTATGGCCTTAAGTTATATAGTTAAACACTATATTAGGGTAAAGGCAAAAAAAAGAGGTAGAGCGTAAGCTCAAGCTCTTTTTTTTGTTATGATTTAGAAACTATATTGAATATGAAGTCTACCCATTGTAGCATTATCTTGATTATCAATTTTCAACTCACCAAATCTAACATATGTTGTTAAATTTGAACTCATTTTATATAAAGCTTGTAAGTATAATTCACTTTTATCAACTGTTCCTGATTCCTCTCCTGCATCTAAATCACTATATTTAAGTGCTAAGTTAAGTTTTGGAGTAATTTGTACATCAACATCTGCAAATAACATAGAAGAATCAGCATTGTTACTTAATGCTAATCTCCAATGTTCATCAAATCCAGAAGTAGATGACCCATCTATACCAACACTTCCTCCATCTTCATCTGTTTCACCATAAGCAACAAAAGCTCCAAAAATATCTTTATTTACTTTTATTCCTGCTTTCCATAAACTATTATCAATATTTGATACTTCTTCACTCAATGAAGAATATCTAGCAAATGTTTTAAATTTAAAATCATTGATAGAATTTGAATAATCAATACCCATTGTATATGCATCAAGAACATCAGTTGCTTTTGCATAATGTGCATCAACATTGAAGTTATTAAGTGATAAATATGCTCCCACTGTCATAAAATCAGCACCTTCATATCCTGTAAATAATGATTGGATACTTCCTGATGTATTAAAATTTGTTTGATTGTAGTACGCTGCAGTTAAACTAAGAGGACCAAAAGATGTCATAGCACTTAATCCTGTACCTGTTTGTTCATCTCCCATGGCATCTCTTGATTTAGTGAAAGGTGAAACTATACCATGCTTACCAATTGTAATAGATGTATTATTTAACCCTGTATATATAAAACTTGCTTCTGATAATACAATATCAAGATTTGTATCTGCATCAGTTGAAGTATTAAATACTTTTGGAGCTGTATTATTACCTATTAGAAACCTTGAGTTAAAAATCACATCTTCATTGATTTTTGATTTAATAGATGTAGCAATTTTATAATTATTTTGCGTAGAACCTGATGGTTCATAATCATTATATCTGTATGCGACAGTACCAGATATATCTACATTCTTGATTGCATCAGTTAAATTCTGTGCGCTTAAACTTGTGAAACCACAAACTGCCATACTGGCAATTAAACCTAATTTTATAATTTTCATTTGTATTCTCCTGTTAAAAAATTAGAAATATTATAAAAAGATTTAATAGGAAAAAAAGATAGAAAAAGTGTAGAAAATATGTAGTTTGTAAATAAATCAGAAGAAGAGGTGAGTAGAGTTACTCACTTCTTGAATTTTTTTCTTCTATTCCTGAAAGTCCAAATCTTCTAGCTAATTCTTGTTTAACTCTATCTGGATTAATATTTTTTGATGCCATTGCTACAAGCATGTGATAAATAACATCTGCTGCTTCATAGACAATTTCTTCTTCATCATTATCTTTTACTGCAAATGTAAACTCTCCCGCTTCTTCAACAATCTTTTTGAGCATAGAGTTCTCTTTGCCATTTAAAAGTTTTGCAGTGTAAGATTTTTCTGGGTCATCATTTTTTCTAGATTCAATTACATGATAAAGGTTATCTATAACTCCGTATGCTGAAGTAGTATTTACTTCTACATCAAGTTTAGTTTCATTATTTTCTAAATCAGTAAAAAAACAAGATCTTCTACCTGTATGACATGCAACACCTATTTGTTCTACTTTTAATAAAATCGTATCATTATCACAATCAATCATAATATTTTTTACATGTTGAAGATGTCCAGAGCTTTCACCCTTTTTCCAAATTCTTTGTTTACTTCTACTAAAGTAGTGAGCTTGTTTTGTACTAAGTGTCAAAGAAACAGCTTCTTTATCCATGTATGCTAGCATTAAAACTTCATTTGTAGTTGAGTCTTGAGTTACAACGGGTATTAATCCGTCCATTTTTTCCCAGTCGATTTTTTCTATTTGGTCCATTTTTTTACCTTAAAATTTTGTTCCTAGATTAAGTTTTACACCATCAACAGATTTTGTAGATTTATTAAAATCCACATCACTATCAATTGTAATATCACCGTCTTTTTTTATAGGTGATATTTCTTTTTTTTGTACAGGTTCTAAAAGATTTGATTTCTTTTTGTAATCCTCTTTAGTTTTATGTGGCAATACTTTTATATTTTCATCAACTATTTTGATATCAGTATTAGTTAAATCAATTGTATTATTTGCAAATAAAGAAAGTGAAAAAAGAAGAATTATTGTTAGAGTTTTTTTTATCATAATATTATAAAAAGAAGAGAGTAGAAAAATCTACTCTTTATTCTTTTATTGATTTATAGACGCATCTCTAGATGTGTTTTTTGTATCAACCCAAATATTTGGAGTTGAACCACCAGGAGTTAAGAAAATCTTTGCATCTTTATTTGTTTTAAGTGCTTCATTAAATTTCCCTTGAACTTCAATTTGTTGCATCTTAAGTAAGTTTGGAGTTAAAGATTTTGCTATAGCCATATTCGCAGCCGCTTGTGCTTTTGCTTCAATTGTTACAGCATCTGCTCTACCTTTTGCTTCAATTCTGTTTGCTTGTGCATCACCAATAGCTTTTGCAGCTCTTTTTTCAGCTTCTTGTTTTGTTCTTAAAACTTCGTATTTAACTCTTTCAGATTCTTGATTAGCAATTTGAACTCTCTCAATTTGATCTTTAATTTTTTGAGGTAAAACGATTTCTCTCAATTGAACAGATAAAAGTGCAACAGGAGTACCTGGTAATGCATCAATATTAGCTCTTACACCATTTTCAATTTTAACTGCGATTTCATTTCTTTTTGTAGGTAAATCTTCTGCAGTGTATACTCCAACAACATTTCTTACAATATCTCTAACAACTGGGTTGATAATTTTATCTTCCCAAGAAAATCCCCAGTTTGCAATAGTAGTTGGAGCACCATCTGCAGTTAATCTATATTGAACAGTAAGCTCAATAGAAACTGGTAATCCTCTAGCATCTAAAATAGAAATTGCTGGGTTAATTTTAATTCCAGAATCAAAACCACTCATTTCTTCTATTGATTTATAATTCATTAATCGAACTTTAGTATCAACTACTTCAACTGATTGGTATCCAGGTATAATAATGTGAAAACCAGGTCTTAAAGGTTCTTCGTTATACTTACCTAAAGTCTTTTTTATTCCCACATAACCAGATTCAATTGTTAAAAATGGTTTTGAAATAAATAAAACTGCAACTACTGCAATAATTACATATACAAATCCCGCTTTTTTCCCAAGGTTTTTGAAAAATTCTGGTGGCTCAAAAGGTGGTTGAAAGTTTCCTCCACCTCCATTTCCATTGTTTGAACCGCCACCATCTTTGTTTTGTTGTTGTCTATTCTTAAAATAATCGTTATCTATTGGCATAATTTTTTCCCTTAATTTTTTTAGTTAATATACGTTAAATCTTTTAAATATTTATCATTTTTTCCAGCTACTACATCAAAATAAGCTGACTGTAAAACTTCTGTTATTGGACCACGCTCACCAGCTCCAATTATTCTAGCATCGATATCTCTAATAGGAGTTACTTCAACAGCAGTTCCTGTGAAGAATGCTTCATCAGCAATATATACTTCTTCTCTTGTAAGTCTTCTTCTAATAACTGTATAACCTAAGTCTTCAGCTAATTCAATTACAGTTGCTTGAGTAATTGATTCAAGTGAGTTATCATTTGGTGGAGTAATAATTACACCATCTCTAACAATAAAGAAACAAGCACCTGAAGCTTCTGCAATATAACCTTGATCATCTCTTAAAAGTGCTTCATCATATCCACATTCTACTGCTTCACCCTTAGCCATTTGAGAATTTAAATAATTTGCAACTGCTTTTGCTTTTCCCATACCGGAAGTATTAGAGTTTCTAGTCATTGATGCAATTTTTACTCGTACACCTTTTCTAAGACCTTCTTCTCCTAAATATGCTCCCCATTCCCATGCAGAAATAGAAACTTTTACAGGAGCTTCTTTATGGTAAAGTCCCATAACACCATAACCTAAATAAACAAGAGGTCTTATATACGCACCCTCTGTTAATTCATTTTTTTGTAATAATTCAACTTGTGCTTTATTTAATTCATCTTCAGTAAAAGGAACATCAATAAGCGTCATCTTAGCAGAGTTGAAAAGTCTTTTTGTATGCTCTTTTAATTTGAAAATTGCACATCTTCCATCATGGGTCTTATAAGCTTTAGTACCTTCAATAGCACCATTACCATAATGTAATGTGTGGCTTAACACGTGAACTTTTGCATCGTGCCAACCTACAAATTCCCCATCCATCCAGATGTATTTTGCTTCAGTCATTTATAATATCCTACAATAAATTTTTAGGTAATAGTGTATCGAAGATTTTATTAAATTTAAGTGAGATAGAAATGTTAGATTAAAATTAAATAAGTTTTTTTATTAAAAGCAAAAATGCTATTCTAAAATTACTTTTTTGTTGTAAAATTAATTATAAAATAAAAATGAGGTGAATACATGGAACAGCAAGAGTTTTGGAATAAAAAATTTTCAAGAGATGGTTATCTATATGGAAAAAAGCCAAATACTTTTATTGAATCGTGTGCTGGAAACTTTAAAAAAGCTCATAGGTTTTTATGTCTAGGTGAAGGTGAAGGAAGAAATGCAATTTACTTTGCTAAAAGAGGGTTTGAAGTTGCAGCTATTGATGCTTCTGATATTGCATTAAAGAAGCTTGAAACTTTTGCAAAAGAAGAAGAAACTTATGTTAAAACAAGATGTGTTGATTTAAATGAATGGATACCTAAAAAGAAATATGGTTCAATTATAGCTTCATATTTACATATGTATAAAAAAGATAGAGAAGCCCTTTTTGAGAAAATAGATTCATGTCTAAAAGAGGGTGGTTTTTTTATAGGTGAATTTTTCTCAGTAAATCAATTAAACTATGAAAGTGGTGGACCAAAAGATATAGATTTATTATATACAGTTGATGATTTTGAGAACTTTTTCCCTAACTGTAGAAAACATAAAGTTGAAGAAGTGGAAATAGAACTTGATGAAGGGAAAGGCCATCGTGGGAAAGCTAGCGTTATAAGGGTTATTATACAAAAGAATTAGTCTACTTATATCTAACCGGAACTCTAAATTCAATGTCAAATTTATCTTCATCATTTAAATAGTTATTCTGATGATATAGCACATGGGCTGAACTACTTAAGGCTTCAAAGTCACTACTTGGTAACCACTGATGATATATCTTTTTATATAAAGTTAGAGCATCTTCACAAATACCTTGATATCTAATCGTAGCGTAAAGTCCACCTTCAATTGAACAAATACCCATATCTCCCTTTGGTAGAATCTTTTTGTCTTTCATTTGTACGCAGGCAATATATCTGTAATCTTCGATAGCTGTGATATTTGGATTACTATGATAAAATGCCATCATTGTCGGTTCTTTAATATCATAGTCTTCTTCTAAGACATAAATAAGCTTCTGCCACATATTTTTGATTGTTTTAGTATAACCTTGATGTCTTATATATGCGATATTTATTTCATCTAACTTTTTTATCTCAATTTTTGAGAAATCTACATCTTTCTCTCTTAACTCATAATCTTTTGGTTCATACTCTTTAAATTGCCCTTTTCTCCAATTATTAGGCGTGCAATTGTAATATTTTTTAAACTCATTTGAAAATGTTGCTGAAGATTTAAAACCACATGAATATGCTATATCTGTAATTGTTGATTGAGGATTAAATATAAGTAAATTTGCAGCCCAACTAAGTCTAGATTCTTTGATATAAGATAAAACGCTTTTGTTGGTAACTTCTTTAAATATTCTCTGAAAATGGAAAGGTGAATATGAAGACACTTTTGCTAAGTCTTCAATTGAAAGTTTTTGTGATAAATGTTTAAATATATGATATAAAACTTCATTTATTCTTTCTCTGTGGTCGTTATGGGTACTTTTTTTCATAAATGATAATAACACATTTTCTGTCTCTTATACACATCTGACGCTGCCGACGAAGAGGATAGTGTAGA
>CAJXPH010000084.1 GCA_913057765.1 uncultured Campylobacteraceae bacterium | reverse complement strand
TCTACACTATCCTCTTCGTCGGCAGCGTCAGATGTGTATAAGAGACAGGTGCTATATCAGGAAAAGGGCCTATGGCTGGAAACAACGTAAGTCACGCAAAAAATAGAACTAAAAGAAGATTTTTACCAAACTTAAGAACTGTTAGAGTTACTTTAGAAGATGGTACTACAAAGAAAATCAGAATTTGTGCTAAAGAGTTAAGAACTCTTAAAAAACACTCATAGAAGGCGCTTAGAAAAGTGCTTTCATGAGCATCTTTAGAAGAGTAAAGAAAGCTCTAGGCTGGGAGATACGTACAGCCAAACCAGAATATGATTTAAATCCAATCATATACTCGCAACTTAAACCATTTAGGTTACCATTAGTTCTTGTTCAAGTTATTATGATCATTGGAACAATGGGTTATATTCTAATCGATGACTTCCCAATATTAGATGCAATTTACCAAACAGGTATTACTTTTACTACTGTTGGATTTGGAGAAATTGCTCCTATATCACCAGCAGGAAGATTTTTTACAGTAACACTTATTATATTTGGGTTCGCATTATTTACCCTTTCAACTGCTGTACTTATTGAAGCAGTTATTAAAGGTAGACTATTTGAACTTTATAAGGAAAGAAATATGCTTTATAAGATAGCAAGACTTAGACAACATTTTGTAATTTTTTATCACAATGAATATACAGCTCAATTAGCTAAACAGTTTAATGATAATCATATTCCCTTTGTTGTAGTTGATCCAAGTGAAGACATGGAAGAAATTGCAAAAGAGCATAATTATCCATATTTTGTAAAAGAAGAACCTTATAAAGAATTAGCATTTTTAAAATCTCATTTATCTTCAGCAAAGGGTGCAATTTCATTATCAAAAAATATTTCAGACAATATTACTTTAATTGCATCGGTAAGACTTTATGAAAAAGAATTAGGACGAAGTCCTTTTTTAATTATTTCTAATGCTGAGACACAAAATGAAAAAATTAGACTACAAAAACTTGGAGCTGATAAAGTTGTTGCAACTCCCTCTTTAATGGCAAAAAGAGTTTCAGCAATGGCAATTAGACCAGATATGGAAAATGTACTTGATGAGTTTTTATACAAACCAGATACTCCAATTGATATGGAAGAAGCTTTTGTAGGAGAAGACTCTTGGACAGTAAATAGAGAAATAAAAGATTTACATTTAAGAGATAGAATGAAGGTTTCTGTGATAGGGATAACTCCTAAAAAAGGAAAGTTTATTCAAATGCCAAAAGGTACAGCAGTAATTACACCAGGATGTAAACTATTATTAGTAGGGAATCAAAAAGGTATATCAAAATCAAAAAGGATTATCTCTTTAACAGAGAAACCAGACGATTTATAAGAGTAACTCGTTACTCTCTTTAGAATTTCTCAAAGAGAGTGCAAGCACAAGGCTTCTTTAGAGATGGCTTTGCCATTTCGAGAAAAGAAGTTATAAAATAAAAGGTCCCTTTAAAATGGGACATTTTTAAGGACAATATTTAAATGTTTACAATTTTACCAATTAAAGGGTTTATCGACCAAATTGATGGTTTTTACTGTGATGGTATTCATGCAGGCTTAAAACCAAATGGCAATAAAGACATGGGATTTATTTATAGTGATGTTTTATGTGATGTTGAAGCCGTATTTACATTAAACAAATTTCAAGCAGCACCACTAAAGCATTATCAAATGTATGATAAAAATTTTCAATCAAATTTTATTTTAATTAATTCAAAAAATGCAAATGCAATGACAGGTCAAAAAGGTATTGATGATATTAATACACTTTTTTCTTCATTAAAGTATGAAACTACAAACCCAATCATGAGTAGTACGGGTGTAATTGGAAATCCTTTACCATTAGAAAAATTAATTGATGGTGCAAATAGTTTTAATTTAAGTGCTAAAAGTGGTGAGAGCTTGTCAAAAGCAATTATGACAACTGATGCATATGCTAAGACATCAATGTATGAAGTAAAACTTGAAGATGGAAGCTCATTTAAAATAGGTTCTGTTGCAAAAGGTGCAGGAATGATAAATCCTAATCTTGCAACTATGCTTTGTTTTATTTGTACGGATGCAAATATTCCTAAAGATGATATGTTAGAGTTACTTGAATCAAATTCTCATACAACTTTCAATGCAATATCTGTAGATGGTGATACTTCTACTAATGATACAGTATTATTGATGGCTAACAAAAAATCAAATGCATATGATAAAGAAGCTTTTAAAGAAGCTTTACGATTAGTTATGCATGATATGGCAATGTTAATGGTTGCAGATGGAGAAGGTGCAAAAAAAGCTGTTGCCTTTGAAGTTATTGGTGCAGTATCAAATGAAGAAGCAGAGATTGCGGCTAAAGCTCTTTCAAATTCATTATTAGTAAAAACTGCACTTTATGGTGAAGACCCAAATTTTGGACGTATAGCTTCAACTATAGGTGCTAGTAGAATTACTTGTAATGAAAATACTCTTGTTATATCATATAATGATGTAGTCGTCTTTAATAAAGGTGAAATTTATTTTGACGAAGTTCAAGAGGCAAAAGCAAGTAGGGTACTTGAAAATGACAAGTATAAAGTTATTTGCGATATAGGTCTAGGTGATGGTAAATTTACTGCATACGGTTGTGACTTAGGTTATGAGTATGTAAAGATAAATGCAGATTATCGTACGTAATTTAAATATAAAAATTAGCTATGAGACAAGTGTTAATATTACAAAAAATTAAGTGAGTAATTGTTATAATTTAAATATAAATTTTATTAAGAGGAAAAGCCAATGTTTCACGAACATAGAGATATTATCACAGAGTTAAAACAAAAAGATGGACATTTTGTAAAAGTGTTTGAAAAACATAACGATTTAGATGAAGCAATTGCAGAAATGGAAAAAAACCATGCTGATCAATTTGAAGTTGAAGCTAAGAAAAAAGAAAAGTTAAAACTTAAAGATGAAGTTTATAACATCATTGTAAAATATAAAAAAGAGAACAATTTATAAAATTTATAATTGTTTTGAAAAAGGGATGAAAGTTTTTTAACTTTCATCCCTTTTTTTTTGCTTAAAATCACAACTCTAAGCCTTATACTAAGCCTTTTTTAGGTAAAATATCTAAATTTTATATATAAAGGCATTTTTTAATGGAAAACCTTTTCGAAAATCAAGATATTATTGATATAAACATTGAAGACAGTATTAAAGCTTCATATTTAGATTATTCTATGAGTGTTATTATAGGTAGAGCATTACCTGATTCAAGGGATGGTTTAAAACCAGTACACAGAAGAATTTTATATGCAATGCATGATTTAAATATGACTGCACGGGCACCATACAAAAAGTCAGCAAGAATTGTTGGAGATGTTATTGGTAAGTATCACCCACATGGAGATACTTCAGTTTATGATGCATTAGTAAGAATGGCACAGAGTTTCTCGATGCGAGAACCTTTAATTGACGGACAAGGAAACTTCGGTTCTGTTGATGGGGATAATGCAGCTGCAATGAGATATACAGAGTCAAGATTTACAAAGATTTCTGAAGATATTTTAAAAGATATTGATAAAGATACAGTTAACTTTACTCCAAACTATGATGATACATTGAGAGAACCTGCGGTTCTTCCAACAAGAGTTCCTACATTACTTATGAATGGTTCAGAAGGTATTGCCGTTGGTATGGCAACAAAAATTCCACCACATAACTTAGGTGAATTATTAGATGCTATTTTACATACAATTGATAATCCTGAAGCAACAGCAGATGAGTTAATGGAATTTATTCAAGGACCAGATTTCCCAACAGGTGGAACAATCTTTGGAAGACGTGGAATAATTGATGCATATAATACAGGTCGTGGTAGAGTTAAGATTAGAGCTAAACATCATATTGAAACTAAAGGTAAAAAAGAAGTAATCGTTTTAGATGAACTTCCATACCAAGTTAATAAATCAAGACTTATTGAACAAATTGCTAACTTAGCAAAAGACAAAGCTATTGAAGGAATTTCTGAAGTTAGAGATGAGTCTGATAGAGATGGTATTAGAGTTGTAATTGAGCTTAAAAAAGATGCGATGAGTGAAATTGTTATGAACAATCTTTATAAGTCAACTCCAATGGAAACTACATTTGGAATTATTCTTTTAGCAGTACATAATAAAGAACCAAAAGTATTTAAGCTACCTGAAATATTAACTGTTTTCTTATCACATAGAAAAACTGTAATTATTAGAAGAACAATTTTTGAATTAGAGAAAGCAAAAGCTAGAGCACACATCTTAGAAGGTTTAAAAATTGCCTTAGATAATATTGATGAAGTTGTTAAGATTATTAGAGCGTCTTCAAATGATGCTGAAGCTAAAGAAAGTTTGCAAAATAGATTTGGATTAAGTACTATCCAATCTCAAGCTATCCTTGATATGAGATTAGGAAGATTAACTGGTCTTCAAAGAGATAAATTAGAAGCTGAATACCAAGAGTTATTAGCACTTATTGCTGAACTTGAAGAGATTTTAAAATCTGAAGATAGATTAAATGAAATTATTAAAGAAGAATTATTAGAAATTAGAGAGAAGTATTCAACTCCAAGATTAACTGAAATTGAAGATTCTTATGATGAAATAGATATGGAAGACTTAATTCCAAATGAACCAATGGTAGTTACTATTACTCATAATGGATATGTAAAAAGAGTTCCAATTAAATCATATGAAAAACAAAGACGTGGTGGAAAAGGTAAAATTGCCGTAACCACACATGATGATGACTTTATTGAGAGATTCTTTGTATCTAATACACATGATACTTTAATGTTTGTTACAAATATGGGACAATTATACTGGTTGAAAGTATATAGAATTCCTGAAGGTTCAAGAGTTGCTAAAGGTAAAGCAGTTGTTAACTTAATCAATTTAAGAGCAGATGAAAAAATTATGGAAATTATTCCAACATCTGATTTTGATGATTCTAAATCTTTAGCATTCTTTACAAGAAATGGTATTGTAAAAAGAACATCTTTATCTCAGTTCTCAAATATTAGATCAAATGGTGTAAGAGCTATTGTTCTTGATGATGCTGATGAAATTGTAACAGCTAAGATTACTGATGCTTCGTCTCAGTTCTTAATGATATTTACAAGCTTAGGTCAATGTATTAGATTTGATATAGAAAAAACAAGAGATCAAGGTAGAAGTACTAGAGGTGTTAGAGGTATTAAATTTAAACATGACACAGACTTCGTAGTTGATGCTGATGTTATTACAGATGAAGAACAAGAGTTATTACCAATCTCTGAAAAAGGTATTGGAAAAAGAACAACTGTTTCTGAATATAGATTAACAAATAGAGCAGGTTCTGGTGTTATTTCAATGAAATTATCTAACAAAACTGGAAATGTAGTAGGTGAAGTTTTAGTTGATGAAACACAAGACTTAATGGCACTTACTTCTATTGGTAAAATGATTAGAGTTGACATGCAAACAATTAGAAAAGCTGGAAGAAATACTTCTGGTGTAATTATTGTAAATGTTGATAAAGGTGATAAAGTTGTATCTATTGCAAAATGTCCTAAAGAAGACGAAGAGATAGAACTTGATGAAAATGGAAATATAATAAGATATAACGAAGATGGTGAAGTTTTAGAGCATATACCTGCTGTGATTGAGAACAGTTCAGAAGAATCTGCTGTTCAAGAAACACCATCTTTAATTAATGATTCAGAAAATAAAGAGGAAGAGTAGAAGAATGAGAAAATTTAACGTTGCAGTTGTAGGTGCAACTGGTGCAGTTGGTGAAGAACTTTTTAGAGTAATGGAAGCATATGACTTTCCAATTAATAATTTAGTACCTCTTGCAAGTGCAAGAAGTGCTGGTGATAAAATTGAATTTGCAGGAAAAGAACACACAGTTTTAGAATTAACAGAAACAGTTTTTGAAGAAAATGAAGTTGATATTGCATTTTTTAGTGCAGGTGGTTCTATTTCTGAAAAATTTGCAAAATATGCAGTTGAGGGCGGGGCAGTAGTTATTGATAATACTAGCCATTTTAGAATGGACCCTACTATTCCTCTAGTTGTACCTGAAGTAAATCCAGAAGATATTGAATTATGGAAAGAATCAGGAATTATTGCTAATCCAAATTGTTCAACTATTCAAATGGTATTATCATTAAAACCACTTGATGAATTGTATGGAATTAAAAGAGTTGATGTTTCAACTTATCAAGCAGTTTCAGGAGCTGGAAAAGCTGGAATGGAAGAACTTGTAAAACAAATGCAAGGTATGTTAACTTTTACATTAGATGACTCTAAAATAGAAGCTTTTGCACATCAAATTGTAAATAACGTTATTCCTCAAATAGATGTTAAACAACCAAACTCTTTTACAAAAGAAGAGATGAAAATGGTACTTGAAACTCAAAAAATCTTACATAAAGAGATTCAAGTAGCTGCTACTTGTGTAAGAGTTCCAGTTTTAAGATCTCATAGTGAGTCTATTACTGTTACATTTGAAGATGATGTAGAAGTAGATGTAGATGAGGTTAGAGAATCATTAGAAAGATTTGAAAACGTAGAAGTAATTGATGATTTAGAAAATAATGCATATCCAATGCCAATTATTTCAACTGATACTGATACTACTTTTGTAGGAAGAATTAGAAAAGATATTTATGCTCCAAATATAGTACATTATTTTAATGTTGCAGACCAAGTAAGAGTTGGTGCGGCTACAAACTCTGTTCGAATTGCTCTAAAATGGATAGAGATGGAGAGTGATATTTAATGATAGAAAAGCTTTTTGAGAGCATAATGTGGAAAGCTAGGCTATTTATTATCCTAGCTGTTATATTTGGTCTAATAGGAGCTGTGATTTTGTTTGTTGTTGCTTCTGTTGATATTTTTGAAGTGTTATCTTATACAGTAAATGTATATACAAATGGATTACATCCAAAAGACTTTCATGAAGTTATTGTTAGTAAAATAATTGGTGCAGTTGATTTATACCTTATCGCAATAGTTATGTTAATTTTTGCATTTGGAATATATGAATTATTCATTTCAAAAATTGAAGCTGCGGAAGATCATGAAACAGGGATAAATATTCTTGCTATCAGTTCTTTAGACCAATTAAAAGATAAAATTGCAAAAGTTATTGTTATGGTATTAGTTGTTGGATTCTTTCAAAGAGTTCTACATACAGAATATAATAATGCTTTAGAAATGTTATATTTTGCAGTATCTATTATGGTACTTTCAATTGGACTTTTCTTTTTAGGAAAAGTCGGTAAAAAAGAAGAAAAAAAAGAGATTAAAGGTTAATAAAAAATGTCAAAAATATTTGTAGATGCGTGTTTAAGAAAAGAGACTCCTTATACTCCTGTTTGGATGATGAGACAAGCAGGAAGATACTTACCTGAATATATGAAAGTAAGAGCGGAAGCTGGAAACTTTTTAAATCTTTGTCACAACCCAGAAAAGGCTTGTGAAGTTACTATTCAACCACTTGATATAGTTGGTGTTGATGCAGCGATTTTATTCTCTGATATTCTTGTTATTCCACATGAAATGGGAATGCATTTAGAGTTTGTTACAGGAGAAGGTCCTTTATTTAGAGACCCAATTAAAAATGAAGAAGAAGTAGATGCTTTACTTGGTGGAGAAGCTGCTGCTGATAAATTAACTTACGTATATGAAACAATTAAGCTTTTAAAAGAGAAATTACCTGAGGATAAAGCACTTATTGGATTTACTGGTGCTCCGTGGACACTTGCTACATATATGATTGAAGGTCAAGGAACGAAAACATATAACATTTGTAAGAAAATGATGTATTCAAATCCTGATCTTTTACATAAGATTCTTAGAAAAGTAACAGATGTTGTTAAATTCTATATGATTAAACAAATTGAAGCAGGTGCTGATGTTGTTCAAATATTTGATTCTTGGGCAGCAGCCATTGAGCCAGGAAGATATGATGAATTCTCATGGAAGTATATGGTAGAAATTGCTGAATATATAAAAGAAAGATACCCAGATATTCCAGTAATTATGTTCCCTAAAGGTGTTTCTGCCTTTATCAATATGGGTGGAGTTTATGGAAACTTTGATGTATTTGGTGTAGATTGGGGAACTCCAATGTCTATGGCAAAAGCAAAACTTGGAGATAAATATGTTCTTCAAGGAAATATGGAACCTTGTAGATTATACTCAAAAGAAGAGACTACTAAATGTGTAGAAAAAATTCAAGAAACAATGCAAGGTGAAGGTCATATCTTTAACCTAGGTCATGGTATTTTACCAGATGTTCCAGTTGAAAATGCAATACATTTTGTATCTGAATGTAAAAGAGTTTCAAAAAAATAAATCTTAAATATTATAATAAGTAGGTTTTTACCTACTTATTTCTAAAAAGTAAATCATGTCATATTCGAATTCTATTATTTTTGGTCCAATTCCTTCACGAAGGTTTGGTATATCATTAGGTGTTGACCTATCTCCTTCTTCTAAACAGTGTAATTTTGATTGTCTATATTGTGAGTTAGAAAAAGCAAAAACTGTGGATACTATGATTACTTATCCCTCAGTTTTAGAAATTGTAACTGCAATAAAGGAATCATTTCATAAACATCCTAAGATAGATGTGATAACAGTAACTGCAAATGGTGAACCAACTTTATATCCAAATCTTAATGAATTAATATTTGAGATTAATAAAATAAAAGGTAATGCAAAAACATTGATACTTTCAAATGGAAGTACTATTTATGACAAAAATACTTTTGATACTTTATTAAACTTTGATACTGTAAAACTGTCACTAGATTGTGTAAGTGAGAAATGCTTTAAGAAGCTTGATAGAATTCATAGTAGTATCGATGTAAAAAAGATTGTTCAGAGTATGATAGACTTCTCAGAAACTACAAAGAATCAATTTGTATTAGAGATACTATTTGTAAAAGATTTAAATGATAAAGAAGAAGAGATAACACTTTTATATGAAGCAATAAAGAAGATTAATCCAAATAGAGTAGATGTTGGTACTATAGATAGACCACCTGCTTATGAAGTTCAACCTGTACCATTTAATTCACTAGAAAATATTGCAAACAAATTTGAAGGAATTAATGTAAATATTGCATATAAAAAGCGTCCTAAACAAACAAATAGTTTTTCAGAAGAAGAAATCATTTCAATGTTAAAAAGACGACCGTTAACTAATGACGATATTGAGAATTTATTTGACGAAAAAAGTAAAAGTATCTTGCAAAATTTAGTTAAAGTAGGACAAATTTCTCTTATTGACAGTAGTGGTGTTAAATTTTATAAATTTTTGTAAAAAACCCTAAAATATCTTGACAAAAAATGAATTTTTAAATATAATTCCATCCCATTTAAGAATGAAGCTAGAATCCGGATTAGCTCAGTGGTAGAGTAGGTGACTGTTAATCACTTGGTCGCTGGTTCGAATCCAGCATCCGGAGCCATAAAAGCTTTTAGATATTTGAACTTAAGTTCTTTTATCTAGAAGCTTTTTTTTTGCCCCAAAAATTATTGATTAAAAGACTATGCTTGTCTTTTATTTGTACTTTCAAAAATCTTATTTGCAGAAGCCACAACAAAACCAGTATACAATTGGCCATTTTCTTTTTTATAACGTAGTGCAAACTCATAAAAACAACTTGGTATGACAAGTTCACCATCACTAAATTTTACACTAAAATTATCAGCAAGGGTAGAAGACTGTTCTAATAAAACTTCAGGGCTTCCTTTTACTTCTCCACCATTACTGTTTAAAGCAAATCCAGAACCTTTGAGTTTTTGGTTGACCTCTTGAATTGTTTTAAAGTGTTCTAAATGATTAATACTAATAGTAAAGTGATTAGCTCTATATCCCCATGCTGCCATCCAAGCTGCATATTCACTTTGTTCGAGTAACATCTTATATGTTTTCAAATCAACGCTCCAATGTGTACCAGAGTACAAAAAATTATCTGCTACTAAAGAGGAGTCATCAATATTATGGACTAACCTTTCAATCACCTTTTGTACTTTTTGTGGAAATTTCTCAACTAACAATTCTGAAATAAATACTTTGGGTTGAGTAGAATTTGGATGTTCATAATGTTTGGCAAAAAGTTTTTTTTCTTCAAAATCATATTCCCCACACTCTTTGTATCCTACTTTTTTAAAATGCTGGGCTAATTTTTCTAAATTGACTTTTTTCAGATTAAAGGTACGTAATGCAATATGATCATTGATGATGTCACTTTTTTGAGTTTGGGCAAAAAGGTCATGTATTTTTGTAGCTGTTGGTGTCACAGAAATATAATTCCGCCATAGATTTTCAAAAAGTTTGTCAATATTGTTATGCATGATATCTCCTTTTTTGTAAGGTAACATTTGCATTTGATTTAATATATCTTGATATAGTATATCATTGTAAGAAAAATCATATATAAAAAAAAATCTTTAGTTTTATTTTGAAAACAAATTCATTTTTTTGCAATGTTATACTGTACTTAGAGAAAATGCTGTCTCTTATACACATCTGACGCTGCCGACGAAGAGGATAGTGTAGAT
>CAJXPH010000083.1 GCA_913057765.1 uncultured Campylobacteraceae bacterium | reverse complement strand
GGCTCGGAGATGTGTATAAGAGACAGGTGTATTAGGACTTGAAATATTAATTACTAAATAATCACTTGTACCTTCAGATTTTCTAATTAAAGTTTTATAATCTTGTAATGCAAATTCTTCAGGAGTTGTTTTATTTTTACCAATATTTGCACCAACGGGAATTGAAAAAGGGAAAACTTTTTTCAAGTTTGTTAAAACTTTTGCTGAACCTTCATTATTAAATCCCATTGCATTTTGTACTGAATTATGTTCAGGATACCTGAACATTCTTGGTTTAGCATTTCCATCTTGTGCTCTTGGAGTCATTGTCCCAATTTCAGTAAAACCAAATCCTAGTGCTGGCATAGATTTAATCATAGTTGCATTTTTATCAAAGCCTGCCGCAAGTCCAACTGGATTTACAAATTTAATCCCATGAATTTCTTGTGAAAGCTTTGGATTCATTATAAAGTTTTTATTTACCATGTAATTATTAATCAATTTACAGTTTGGTAAAACTCTTAATCCTAACTCTGCAAGGTTATGTGCAGTTTCAGGTTGAAATAAAAATAGTACTTTCTTAAGTGTTTTATAGTTAAACAAACTTTTCCCTTATTTGTAATTTTTAGTATTTTATCTAAATATCGTTAAAAATATGTTGATGCTAGATATTAGCTAGATTATATAGTCGTTTGTACTCGTTACAGTTTTCTAATAATTCTTCTTCACTACCGATACAAACAATTTCACCTTTTTTAAATACAGCTATTTTATCCGCATTTTTTATAGTACTTAATCTATGTGCAATTACAAATGTAATTCTATTTTGACTCACTTCGTCAATTACTTCTGAAATAATTGATTCACTCTCATTATCAAGTGCTGAAGTAGCTTCATCAAGTATTAATATTTGTGGGTTTTTGTATAAAGCTCTTGCTATTGCAATTCTTTGTCTTTGTCCACCACTTAAGTTTGTCCCGAATTCATCAAGTTTTGTATTAACACCATCTTCCATACTTAATACGAAATCATAAGCATGCGCTTGTTTTAACGCTGCGATAACTTTCTCTTCATTTATTTTATATCCATAAGCAACATTAGAGGCAACAGAATCGTTAAAAATGTAAACTCTTTGTGTTACTACAGATATGTTTTTTCTTAGTGAATCTATATTAATATCTCTTAGGCAAGTATCGTTAAATAAAATCTGTCCACTGCTTGTATCAAAGAATCTTATTAGAAGATTTATTAAAGATGATTTTCCACCTCCACTATCTCCTACAAGAGCAAACTTTTCACCTTTTGATGCAGATAAATTAATATTTTTTAATGCAGTAAAATCATCATATTTTAATTCGACATCTTTAAATTCTATTTTTTCTATATCTTTAGGAATATCTTTACTTCCAGTAAGAATTGTTGGAGATATATTATAAATAGATAAGATTCTTTCGTGTGCTGCTATTGCATTTTGAAGTGAGTTATAAATTGATGCGATTCTTTTAATTGGTGTGTAAAGCATAAAAAGTGCAGCAATAAAAGATAGGAAAGTTCCTGCAGTCATTGTTCCATCAATTACTTGCGAACCACCAAAGATGATTACTAATGCAGCTGCAATTGCTCCAATAAACTCCATGATTGGAGATGTTAATTCATTGGTTTTTACTGACTTGATATTAATTTTAAAGAAGTTTTTATTATGATCTTCAAATTTTTTAAGTTCACTTTTCTCTGTAGAATTAGCTTTAATAATTTCAACATTATTAAAAACTTCACTTAGATGTGATGTAATATCAGAGGCTGATTCTTGTGATTTAAATGAAAGTTTTTTCATTTTTTTGGCTAACACACTCATTGGATAAAGTGCCAATGGCATTACAACTAATCCGTAGAAAGCTAACTCTGGATTAAGAAAGATAACATAGGCTACTAAAGCTATAATAGTAAGAAATTCTCGAATTATACCTGCAATTTGTGTTGATACAGCAGATTGAATTCTATTAATATCATTGGTAATTCTTGATATTAATTCTCCTCCATGTTTTTTTTGAAAAAAAGATATATCAAGAGTCAAAATATGGGCTAATAGTTTATCTCTTACAATTCTAATAATATCTTGTCCAACATATGAAATATAGTAAACTTGTATATATTTCCCAACTCCTTGAGCTGTTTGTACGATAATCAAAAGTATAGGAACTATATATAACATCTCTTGATCTCTTGCAATAAATACTTCATCTAATAAAGGTTTTATTACATAAGCTAATCCCGCACTTCCCCCTGCAACTAGAAGTATACCTATAAAGGCAAAAAAGATTTTTAGTTTGTAATCTTTATAATAGGGTATATAATATTTAAAAAATTCTTTCATTTATATCCTGTTTTATTGTTTAAAAGGTAGATATTATATCTAAATTTTACTAAAAATTAATTTTTAAAGAAGTTTGTCGACCATAAGTAGGGACATAGTTATAATCATATAGAAATTAATCGTAATAAAATTCTTAATATATTTATGATTAACTCTTAATTGAAAAATTGAGTAAATTGTATAAATATTTAGAATAATTAATAAAATTAATATTAATGCTGAGATACTAAAAAAAACTAGTATTAGAAACAAACCTGATATTACTGTTAATAAAAGCCAAATAAATGTTACTCTTTCTAGGCCTTCTTTTCCAAACTTATCAACAACTGTTGGAAATTTTGCTTTTTTGTAATCTTGATTATATTTTAATGTTAGCAGCCAAAAATGAGGTATTTGCCAAATAAAATAAAATAATGCAATAGCTATAAATTTAATATCAGTAATTTCGCCATTTGCACTTATCCATCCAATCATTGGCGGGACTATTCCTAGTACTGCACCATAAACAGCTGCATAAACAGTTATCTTTTTCCCTTTGGTATAGAATAGGTTATAAAGAATAATTACACTAGAAAATATAATAATTCCAAGCATCTTCATACTTAAATAGATAAATAAAAAAGAAAATAGAATTAATAAAAAAGAAATAATAAAACCATCTCTTACACTTAATCGATTTGCAGCAACTGGTCTATTCCATGTTCTTGGCATTAGAGCATCTTCTTTATATTCTTGTACTTGATTTAAAGAGCTAACTCCTAAGGCTAATAAAAGTACACCTAAGAATGGATAAACAATTTGAAAATCAATTGTACTTTTTGCAAGTACAAAAGCAAATACTAAAGATAAACTAACTGTAAAAGAGAGTTTAAATTTTGTTAAGATTAAAAAATCTTTTAGAGTAATCATTTTAAACCTTTAAAGTATTTAATAATTGCTTTAACTTCCTCTTCTTTCAATATATCTTTAAAAGGAGGCATGATATTTGGATAGGTTTCAACAACATCTTCTTTTGGATTGATAATAGAATTTATTAAATATTTCTCATTAGCTTTTATATTTAGTTTTTTGCCATCTCTTAAAATAGAGGTATCTCTATTATATATTCCTTTAAAAGTAGGTCCTACTACTCTTATTCCATCTAAGCTATGACATCCAGTACATCCATTGTTTTGAATTATTTCAAGTCCTGAAGCTTCTGGTTCTTTTTTTTCTTTTTCACCTTTTAAGAAATTTAGAATGATTTCTAAATCTTTATCTTCAAGTCTTCCTTCAAATGAAGGCATAATATTTGGATATGTATCAACTACTTGGCTTTTTGGTTTTAAAATGGAATTCTTTAAGTAGTTCTCATCTTTTTTAATTGTTTTTTTAACACCATTTTCAATTATTACTACTTCTTTGTTATAGGTATCTTTAAATGTAGGGCCTACTAATCTTACTCCGTCAAGACTATGACATCCTGTACATCCATTTTCATTTATTAAATCAAGACCTGATTTTTGTTCTTCTTTTTTAGGAGGATTTAAAAAGTCATTAAATTCTTCTTTTGAAACTGCATTAACAAATGATCTCATAAATGAGTGTCTTGTTCCACAATATTCGGCACATTGAATATCATATCTCCCTTTTGTGTCAACATTAAACCAAAGTTTTGTAATTTGTCCTGGGACAATATCTTCTTTTGCTCTAAATGCTGGTACAAAAAAACTGTGTAAAACGTCATCTTTTGGTGCAGTCATTAAAAGTTTTATTTTTGTATTAACAGGAATTGTAAGTTCATTTGTTTTTTTACCATTGGCATATTCAAATTGCCAAGACCATCTTTGAGCTAAAACTTTTACAATAGTTGACTCTGTGTCATTTGGCATTGTTCTTTGAACTCTTAAACTCTCTAAACCAAAATAAAATACTATCATCATTAGTATTGTTGGTATTACTGTCCATGCAATTTCAATTGGAGTATAGTGTTTTATATTTTTTGTTTCTTCAGGGGCATTTTTAGAACTTCTATATCTGTAAACAAAATATAACATTGAACCTATAGTAACAATAAATAAAAATAGAGTAATAAGTGTTACAATTAAAAAGGCATTGTCTACATTTGCAGCATAGGTTGATACCCCTTTGATTCCTTCTAACATAACAAACTCCTATCCGAACATATCAAATGTTTCGTTTCTAAATATTGCATCAGTTGCGGTGATAATAAAAAATATACATAAGGTTCCAACGGCAACTAAAACAATTACTTTAAAAAGCATTGATTCATATTTTAAATGCATATAATATGCAACTATTAAAAATGTTTTTATAAGAGCTAAAAACATTTGGATTGAAACTGTTGAATATAAGCTTTCACTAATAATAAATGGCTGTAAAAATGTCAAAAGAGTCAAAGCTAAAAGCATCAAAAAGATTTTATAATAGAGCTTTGCATCTATATCATGTACTTGTTCTATTTGTTTACTTTTCAACATCTTATCCTCCTATGCCTATAATATAAAAAAGAGGAAATAAAAAGACCCAAACTAGATGTACTAAATCCCAATATAAAGCTACATTTTCTAAAGCTATATGATTCTCGGGATTGATTTTTCCTTTTTTTATGTTTCTTAAAACCCAAAACATTAAAAATATTCCAGCAATAATATGTATTCCATGGAAACCAGTCATCGTAAAGTATAGTCCAAAGAATAATATGACACCGTGTTCTTTTGCATTTAATATTTCAGAGTCTGGGTATATTCCATGATTTATTTCAATACTCCATTCAACAAGTTTTATAAGTAAAAATAAGAAAGCTAAGATAAGAGTAATATAAATCTTTTTTTTACATTCTTCTATTCCTCTATTTTTCAGATTTATAAGTGACATTCCCATAAAATAGGTACTGACTAATAGAATAAGTGTATTTGCTCCTCCAAGTAGGATACTCAATCCTGCAGAAGCAGTTACGAAATCAGCACTAAATCTGTAAAAGAAGAATGCGAATACTAAAAACATTGCTCCAAAAAGCATTAACTCTGTAAATAAGAAGAGCCAAAATCCAAGTTTTGAAGCAATATAGTCATTATTGAAATCTACTATTTCATGTGGATTACCATCTTTGTCATAAATTATTTCAGGAGTGTTATTTTTCATCTTGAACTCCTTGTATCTTGTTATATAGATTATATTTTGGTTTTCCTTTTTCAAACTCATAAGGCTCAAAATCTACATATGGAATGTTTTTAAAATTTTCTAATGGAGGAGGTGAGTCTATTTGCCATTCTAGAGTAGTACCATTCCATGGATTTGCACTGGCTTTCTCCCCGCGTTTGATAGAAGTTAGTAGGTTATATAACATATATAAAATACCAAATACGGTAATAACTGCTCCTACTCCTGCAATTTGATGATATATTGTAAACTCTGGAAGGTAATCGAAATATCGTCTAGGCATACCAAGAGCCCCAGCAAAAAACATTGGGAACCATAAGGTGTTAAAGCCTATAAAAATTAATGTAAATGCAATTTTACCTTTTAGTTCATTATACATTTTCCCTGTAAATTTTGGATACCAATAATGCATTGCGGCAAAGAGCATAAATACAACTCCTCCAAAAATAGTATAGTGAAAATGTGCAACAACAAAATATGTATCATGTAGATGTACATCAACACCTAGAGTAACAAGAGTAATCCCTGTTAATCCACCAATAGCAAAGGTGACAATAGTTCCAATTACCCAAAGCATTGGGGTTTTGAATATTATTGAAGCTTTATACATGGTTGCTACCCAGTCAAAAAACTTAATCCCTGTTGGTATGGACACAAAAAAGGTTAGGAATGAAAATATGATTTTCGTCCATTCACTCATACCAGAAGTAAATAAATGATGTCCCCAAACTAGATAACCAATGATTGCAATAAGTGCTGATGAAATAGCGATAGAGCGATAACCAAATATTGTTCTTCTACAAAAAGTAGGTAATATTTCAGATACTACTCCAAAGGCAGGAAGAATCATCAGGTAAACAGCAGGGTGAGAATATATCCAGAATAGATGTTGATATAAAATAGGGTCTCCACCTTTACTTGGATCAAAGATTCCAATCCCTAGCGTTCTTTCTATTATTACGAGTATGAGTGTAATCCCTATTACCGGAGTTGCAAGTATTTGAATCCAAGCTGTTGAGTATAATCCCCATACAAATAGAGGCATCTTAAAGAAATTCATCCCTGGTGCTCTTAATCTATGTACAGTTACTACAAAATTAATACCTGTTAAGATAGAAGAAAGACCTAATATATATGCCGCAGTAAGTGCAAAGATGACATTTGTATCAGTCTTTACTGAATAGGGGGCATAGAAGGTCCATCCTGTATCAGCAAACCCTGGTCCAATAAAAAGTGAACCTAGCGCAACTAAACATCCAGCTAAATATAACCACCAAGATAGAAGATTTAATCTTGGAAAGGAGACATCTCTTGCCCCTATTAAAAGTGGTAATAAAAAGTTGCCAAATACTGCGGGGATGCCTGGAACAACAAATAAAAATATCATAATAGTTCCATGGAGGGTAAAGGCTTGATTATATCTATCTGGACTTAAGAATTGTTCTCCTGGATAAAATAGTTCTAGTCTCATTGTAAGACCAATAGAAATTGCGAATATAAAAAATAGAAACATTACTATTATATATAATATGGCAATTCTTTTATGGTCAATTGAAAAAATCCATTGGAAAAGTTTGTTTTCATGGTGTCCAAAGACAGTGTGCGTTTCATCATAAAAGCTTAGTGTTTTTTCATTCATCACTACTATCCTTTTTTGATTTTCTGCCAGTTCTTATTAGATAGATGAAAAATATTAAAACAATACCCAACATAAGTGTTCCAACAACTTTTTCTGCTTGGAAAACATAGGTTTTGTTTTTTGCATCATATGCAAAACAATATAATAAGGTTTTAGCAATAGTAGGTCTTGAAGTCTCTTCACTTGCTTCTAATAAAGCAAGTTTTAAATCAAAAGGTGAATATAATATACCGTTTAAGTATCTTATGATTTTCCCTTTTGGTGAGACAACAACAATTAATCCAGGATGTAAGTAATCAACTACTCCCTCTTTAACTCTTTTTTCGTAATAAAAGCCAACTGCATTTGTAATTTCATCAATTGTATTTTGATTTGATGAGGTTAAAAAACTCCATGTTTGTGGAGGAAATGCTTTTTTAATTGTTTTTAAAAGTGATTCTTTTTTATCATTTGCTTTTTTAGGAGTGTCTAAAGGTTCAATGCTTATTGTTACAACTCTATAGTCAAGAAATGGTTTTAAATCAAGTTTATTTAAAACACTTGCCACTCCATTTAATAAAGGAGAACAAAGTCCAGGACACTCGAAGTAATTAAAAGTAAAGATTGTTGGTTTATTATCAATTGTATTTTTTAAAGTAGCTTTTTTATCATATTCGTTTACAAACTCTAAGTTTAAAGGTATTTGTGTACCTTGTTTTTCATACATACCTATTTTTTCTTGAGCATTTAAAGAAAAGAGTAACAATATAAAGATTGAGAAAATTAATCGTAATAACATAGGAACTCCTAGCGTTATCTTCTAAATTCTAATCTACATTAATAATCTTAGCACTTAAATTTAATTCAAACAATTTATTATAAAACTAATTATTTTTTTAATAAAATTTTAAATTTTGTAAAACCAAACTCCTTAATTGTTAGATAAAAAAGTATAAATCCACTAATAGTACTTGCAAATGCAAGGCCTGCAGCTTCATATGGAGTAATAAGAAGAAGAGAAAAAACAATATTCCATGCTAAAGCTTTCATAGCTATTTTTGCAGCAATAAATTGTTTTTCATTTGCATAAAGCCAAAGTGAGAATATTTTTGCTAAACCAAAGGGAACTAAACCAATTAAATACATAATTAGAATTAAAGATGTATTCGTAGTATCTTCTGAGTCAAAAGCTCCTCTTTCAAATAAAAGCCAAACAATTAAATCATTAAATACTATACCTATTAAAGTAGCAATTCCTAAAAGTCCAAAAAGTATTAATGATGATTTTCTCATTAATCTCAATGCTTTATTTTCATCTTTATTTTTAATTGCCTTTGCAATCATAGGAAAAAGAGCAACGGATGTTGCAATTGCAAAAAGAGCAAGAGGTAGTTGAAAAACTCTATTTGCATAATAAAGATAAGAGATAGAACCACTTACTAAGAATGAAGCTAACCATGTGTCTAGAAATGCAGATAAGTGCGCAGTAGAACTACCAAGTGTAGCTCCCATAAAACTTTTATAAAATCTACTTTCTTCTTTTTTCTTATGTTTTCTAAAGGTAAATATTTTACAAAGATCGTGTTTTTTTATTGCTATTAGATGTACAAATACTTGTAACAAACCACCTACTAAAACACCGTATGATAGATAATATGTAATCTCATACTTTCCTAAGTCTTTTGAAATAAGAAGAGCTGCTATTAGTGCAATATTTAAAAGTCCAGTAGAAAAGGCAGTTGTTGCAAAGTGATTTTTATATTGAAGTAGGGCAGCCATAAATGTAACTATAAATATTAAAGGAAGGTAATAAAAGTTAATAGCAACTAACGGTGCTGCTAAATCAATAGTTTTTTCATCAAAACCTATTGCAATAGCTTTTGTAATGAGACTGGAGAATAGGGTTACGATTAAAGATAGAACTAGTAAAAATCCAATTAGCTGTAAAAAAATGACAGATGAAAATCTAATTTTATGTTTTGATTTTGCATACGAAGGAATAAAAGCTTGTGTAAAAGCACCTTCCGCAAAAATTCTTCTAAAAAGGTTTGGTACTTTGAATGCTACAAAAAAGATATCAGAGTATATATTTGCACCTAGAATCGAAGCTGTTAGTAAATCTCTTATAAAACCTAAGATTCTAGAGAATAAAATACCACTACTATTTGTAAAAATTGATTTGATTAACATATGATTCTTTTTATATGGATTTTAACGAAAAGTAGTTTAAAGACTAAACAAACCCTAAACGCTTACTTAACGTATGCTACACGTATAACAACTATAATTCCAGTATAAATAATTTGTGTTCTTTAACTTAAAAGTTTCAAAAAATAAGCTTTGAAGTTAAAGAAGAAAATAATAAAAAATAAAAGGATATATTATGAAATCTCTAAAAATTGTTTTAGCAAGTTTAGTTCTTGCATTGTTTGTAGCAGGATGTGCTGGTAGTTCAGGTATGAGTAATTTTGATGCTCCACTTGACGAACAAAACTTTCCAATTGTAAGTTAATTACAATTGTTTAAATATAAATAGAAAAGGAGTTTATACTCCTTTTCTATTTATTTATTCTTTCGTGTAACAAAATCTGAGGATTCCCTCTATAGTAGCCAAGATGAGCTCTTTTTATTAGAACCTTAGCATTTTCTTTTGGTAGATTTTTTTTATTTTTTGCAAAGAGTTTTATTCTCTTATTATCAAAATACAGTTTTCCTTTTTTAAATACTCCTTGTACATTTGTCACAATTTCATTTTGATATTTGGTATTAAATAAGTTAATATTCTTCATATTTAAATATAAATTTTGATAGTTTTTAACTTTTCCATTATGCTTTCTTATTTTATATTCTTCAACTTCTTTTAACCCATGGTAGTCTTTAATTTGAGAAATTGCTAAATCGTATGAAAACCCTTCTGATAAATCTTGGGCATTGTTATAAAGGTAAATTGCTCTATCATTTTTTTGTTTTATAATAGCACTTTTATTATGTTTGTAAATAACTATTACATTTTTTAAAAGAACATCACTTGTTAATTTTGTTTTGTTATATAGTTGTGAAATTCTATTTACTTCTTTTTTTTCTATTTTCTTTAATGGACTTTTTTCATTTTTATCGATAGAAAATTCAGCAATTATAGGAAGATGATCAGAATATCCACCACCAGAATGAACTCTTCCTTTCATTTTCCATCTTACGACTTTTCTGTTTTTATATAAATAGTTGGGTTTAAAGACTTCAAAACTTTTTGTTTTGTAAGCTAGCTTTTTATTATCAAACAACGCAGGTGATAAAATTATATTATCTGGAGTATTATTATGACCTCTATATTTGTTTGAAAATCTACTATCATAATCCAAATCAAGCCATAAATTATAATGAACTCTTTTTTTATTTTTAGTTACATCATCATATGTCACATATCTTTTATCAATAGTTGTATTTAATACTTGATTAATACCAGTTATTCCTGAAGTATTATTTAGTTTTTTATCTGTGTAAATAGTTTTAAATTCATCATAGTTTGAGTTAAAGTCTCCAATAAGTATATAATCTGTCTCTTATACACATCTCCGAGCCCACGAGACCAGAGAGGATCTCG
>CAJXPH010000082.1 GCA_913057765.1 uncultured Campylobacteraceae bacterium | reverse complement strand
AATTTTTCTTCTTTTGTAATGTTATTGATTGACATTATTTCTCCTTATTTTTAATTTAGCTTACGGGGCAAAATTTTTATATACATATATAGAGGTAAAAGATTTTAATAATAAAAACCTTGGTATTTCTTTGGTTGCGGAACCTATTGAAAAAGTTAATCTAGCGATTGATGTTTCTAGTAATATTATCAATATGGCAATAGTTATGATTATTTGTTTAATATTTGTATTAATTATTGTGCTTTTATTTTCAATGAAAAGAATTGTTTCTGTACCCTTATCAAATCTAAATAATGCAATTACAAATCTAATTGCTTCAAATGATTCTAGTTCTAGAGTAGAGATTACTTCAGAAGATGAAGTAGGAAAAGTTGCAATGAAGTTTAATGACTATTTACAAACTATTGAAAATGGTCTTTTAAAAGAAAAAGAATTAATTGTAGAAGCGGAAGCTGTAATGAAAAGAGTTAGTCGTGGTTGGTATAGCGAACATATCACAAAAAGCTGTGATAATAATAGTTTAGAGCTTTTAAAACTAAATATAAATACAATGATTAGTGATACAAAAGATAATTTTAACAAAGTAAATCATATTTTGGAAGAGTATTCAAAATATAATTATAAAAATGAATTGATTATGGATAATGTAGAAAAAGGTGGAGTATTTGAACTTTTAATTAATGATATAAATAAATTAAGAGCCGCAATCACTGATATGCTAGTTGAAAATAAATCTAACGGTTTAACATTACAAGATAGTTCTTCTGTATTATTAGAAAATGTTGATACTTTAAATGTTTCTTCAAACCATGCTGCTGCTTCATTAGAAGAAGTTACAAGTACTATTACTGCAAATACTCTTAATGTATCTAAAATGAACTCTTATGCTACTAATCTTACAAACTCTGCAAATGATGGTTATAAATTAGCAAATCAAACTATGGAAGCTATGGATAGTATTAATACTCAAGTATTAACTATTAATGAAGCAATTACAATTATTGACCAAATTGCATTCCAAACTAATATTCTTTCTTTGAATGCTGCGGTTGAAGCTGCAACAGCAGGAGAAGCAGGGAAAGGTTTTGCTGTAGTTGCACAAGAAGTTAGAAATCTAGCTTCACGAAGCGCTGAAGCTGCAAAAGAGATAAAAGACTTAGTTGAGAATGCAACAAATAAAGCAAATGAAGGTAAATCTATTACTTCAAATATGATTAATGGTTTTAATGAATTATCTGAAAATATAGAAAAAACAACACAGATTATTAAAGATGTAGATAGTGCATCTCAAGAACAACAAACAGGTATATTACAAATTAATGATGCAATTACTAAACTTGATTCTCAAACACAGCAAAATGCAAGTGTTGCTACAAGAACAAAAGAAATTGCAGATTTAACAACTTATATATCTGAAACAATTGTTACTAATGCAGATGAAAAAGAATTTAATGGAAAAGATGAAGTAATGGCAAAAGATATAAGTAGTATAAAATAAAAGAAAAAGATTATATAAAGTTATTCATCACTTTATATAATCTAGTTTTACTAAATATTTTCTTTTGCTTCTTTAGGTTTTACTCTAGATTCAATAACAAATGCACCAAATGGTATAAGTGACAGGACAAAAAGTTGGAACATAAATCCAGTATCCCAAGATTCTTTTCTTTTAGTTTCAAATAAAGAAATCATAAATAATATAAATAAAACTCCATGAGCCATTCCAAAAATCTTTACATAATATGGATTATCTCCCATATACTTAATAGGCATTGCTATAAATACTAAGATTAAGTAAGATAAACCTTCTATCCCAGAGATTATTCTAAAACGTTTTAATGCAGAATTAAACATTGATTTCCTTCAATTTTTTGTGCAATTATATACTATTATATTTATAACTAGTTTAGATGATAATTTAATTAAATTATATGGTTTTAAATTAACTTTTTTTCTTTTCATTGCTTTAATAAATCTAGGAATATAATATATGTAGAAAGGAGCTATCATGGCAACATATGCAATTGTAGTTATTGCTATTGTAATAGCAATTTGGTTTTATTCTATTTATTCAATAATTTCTAGTAATTTTAAAAATGAAGAAGAAAAAAAGTTTTGGCTTATAGGTGTAGTTCTAATGCCAGTTTTTTCACTTTTCTACGTTTTTATAAAGAAAGATTTAATTGTATAAAAAGCAAACGAAAATCGTTTACTTTTTATCAAATTTTTGAATTATATTTTCTAGTTTTACAACTGGAGGATTAGGTAATTCAGGAAAAACATTTTGTACTAAAGAAGTAACCCATTGTGGATATATTCTAAAGTTAAGTTTTACATCTACCTTTAGAGGATAATTTAACTCTTTTGGTAAATCATATGATTCGACTCTTCTTTCTTTAGCTGGAATTCTAGTATCTTTTAAAAGTGTTTTATATTTCCAAAATAGAAGTCCTACTGGTTCTCCTTTTTCATCACCAAATACTTTCATAAAAGGTCTAGCATCAACATCTAAGTTTCCATCTTCTTTTAGTTTTCCACTTGAAAATACAGTTTTACCATTTACATCTTTTATTGTAATATCAAGCCATAACTCTCTAAAATCAGCAACACCAGTTGGTAAATGATGTCCTGCTCCTACATTTTTAACTCCAACATGAACTTGCCCACCTTTTATGTCAACATCAAGTTCTGCTGATGTTCTAAGTAGTTGAAGTGTTTGATCTTCATGTTTTTTACTTTTAAGGCCAGATAAGAAATGATTTGAACCAGCAAAGTAGTGGACTTTTACATCATCTTTAATTACTCCACCATCTGTTGATATTCCTCTTAATGGAGAGAATTTATCGTCTTTTAAATAAGTCATGTGACAATCAATACATGATTTATGTTTTGTTTTGTCTTTTGGATTATTATAAGGAGATTTTTCCCATTGTTTAAAAGTAGAAACTATTTGTTTCCCTGTGATTGGTGATACTTCATCATGACACGAAGCGCAATACTTTGCTTCTTTGTATAAAGGTTTTAAATAACTATCTTTGTGTTCTTGTGGTTTAGCATTTATAAATTTATGTCCAAGCCAAGAACCTAAATCTGATTCTTCATCTTCAAAAGGGTATTTCTTTCTATTTGTTAAATCTAAAGTATATGAAGCGTTACCATCACTTTTAGCTTCTGTGATTCTGTGACAAGTAAGACATGAAACACCTTCTTCTACTCTTGAATTCCCATGCTTCTTGAAATTATCAATTAATGTTTTACCTTTCTTTTCAAAAAGTGTACTCGTTAATGTATTTCCAGTCATATTATGAGAAGTTTTAGATAGTCCTGTTGTTAGACCACTTGGATTATGACACCCCATACACCATTGTCTAAATTCTTCACCTTCAACTTCTGCTGCAATTCCTTCTAAAACCATATAATAAGGGTTTGATTCTACAAGGTTTTTATGATTTGAATCTGCCCACTGATTAAATATTTCACTATGACATGATTTACATTTAGTTGAATTTGTCCAGTCTTCATTATGATACATAGTCTTATCATTTTCAAGTTTCATAGAAACTAAGTCTTGATTAAAACTATATGAAGGAATAGGATTTACTAATGTCATTAAAAGAATAACACTTGCTACTGAAGCAGGCATTTTATTTCTTGTATGGAATAAAAGGAATGCAATTAAAACAAAAGAACCATAAAGATGAATATTAAAAGATACAATTCCTAATATATCTCCACCTCTATTTCCAACTAAAAATAAGTAAAAACCACTTAAAATTACAATTAATAGTATAAATCCTAAAATCCAACCAACGATACTATTTACTCTTCTAATTACTATATATTTATATGCATGTTTATTAACAAAAGGAATAATATAAAAAATTGAAAAAATAACAGATACTAAAGTATGAATAATTGAAATAGTTGTTAGGTATTCCCACTTAATATTAAATATATCTAGTTGAAGTATTCCTGTAATAAAAATTATAAGTATTAATATTTTAACGTTAAAAAATCTCATTTTGTACTCCCTTTATCAGAGTATTCAACAATATCGCCTTCTAATGTTCTTAAAAATGCAACTATATCATCTATTTGTTTATTTGATAGGTTTAATCCTAGTTGGTGTCTTCCCATTATTTCTACTGCTTTTTTTATTTTATCTACTGAACCATTATGAAAATATGGTGATGTTTTTGTAACATTTCTTAAAATAGGAACTCTAAAGAAATGAGTATTAGCTCTTCCTTTATAATCTCCTATATTGTCAAATGGAAAACTATTATCAATAATTCTAAACTCAGGTGCAGGTCCAAGATTTGGTCTTAAATCATGAATTCCTGCAAAATGTCTTAATGGAAACCTTTGTACACTTTGACCACCAACGCTCATTCCTGTGTGACAACCACTACAACCGAAATTCATAAAGTTCACAAGACCTTGTTTCGCTTGTGCATTTATTGCACTATTATCGCCTTCTAGAAACTTATCAAAACTACTTCTTGTAAGAAGTGTTCTTGCATAAGTTGCAATAGCATTTTCTATATTTTCAAAAGTTATTGAAGATTCATTTTTAAATGCATTTTTAAAACTATCTTTATATGTATCAATACTTGATAGTTTTTTTACAAGTACTTCTTTATTCATATTCATTTGGGTAGAAGCTTGTATAGATTCACCAATTTGGTCTTCTAAACTTTTTACTTCTCCTCCCCATGTAAAGTGTTTTGCTAAAGATGAATTTAATATCGTCATAGTATTTAGATGATGAGGATTTTCTTTTCCACCATCTCCTATAGAAGTTGCTAGTCTATCTGTTCCACTTTCATCTCCTAAATGACAAACAACACAATTATTTGCATTTTTCATATCATTAGGTTTCTTCTTTTTTGTTAGAGAATTTAAAATAATCTTTTTTTCTTCCTGATTCTTACTAATCATATGACATGTTGCACAGTTAATATCATTGTTTTGTGAAAGTCTTGTATCAAAAAATAGTTCTTTCCCTAAGGCAATTTTTTCTTTTGTTATAGGGTTCTCTTTTTTATCCACTACTTTTACCATATCTTCATAAGTACTAGGAATTGCTTTAAGTCCCTTTGCTATTGCAGTACTTCTTAACTGTGTATCTTCATAAGTTTTAAATTCTCTCTCTTTTAATAAAGAGGGAAGAGATAATAAAATTGATATAACAATAAATGCTATGATAATATTTTGTATAATTGTTTTCATCTTCATTCTTTTTTAATATATTCTTTTATTATAACGCAAAAGTTTCTTTAATTTTTTGTTCAAAATCAATATCAGATAACTCTTTTCTCAAGGGTACAAAAGCTTCGGCTTCTGCTCCTACTGGAATTGAAATATCAGAATTTTCATCTTCAATTATATTTTTTACAGCATCTGCAATTGGTTGAGGAGTAGGTCCTTCATTTATTGCTTTTGCAACGATTGGAACAAAATGTGCCACTAATTCTTTATATGGAGATTCTTCACTTGTTGTTTGTGCATTTGCTACTAAACCATTTTTAACGAAGTTTGTTCCAAATAATCCTGATTGAATAGAATGTACTCTGATATTAAAAGGAGATACTTCAAATCTTAATGAATCTACAATACCTTCTACTGCATATTTTGAAGCATTGTAATGTGCAAGTAAAGGTAATCCTATTTTTCCTAAGAATGAACTAATATTAATAATTACACCAGAGTTTGCTTTTCTCATATAAGGTAAAACTTCTCTAGTCATCTTTATAAGACCAAATACATTTACATCAAACTGATTAAACATCTCTTCGTCTGTTCCATCTTCAACAGTTGCTAGAAGTCCATATCCTGCATTGTTAACAAGAACATCAATTTTTCCTTCTTTTTCAATAATTTGATTTACTGCATTTTTAATTGAATCAGTTTTTGTTACATCTAAATAAATATTTGTGATGTTTTCAATATTAGATTGTGGAGCTTCTTGATTTCTTGTTCCTGCATATACTACATAACCATTACTTGCTAGTGTACTTGCAGTTAATTCACCCATTCCCGAAGTTGCGCCCGTTATTAAAATTACTTGTGACATAAAGTCTCCTTTTATATTTTAAATAATTTTAGCAGGTAGACAAGAGCTTTTACAATAAGCTTTTAGCAATAGAAGAAATTAATTTTAGCAGAAAAAGATTTTTTAATAAAAAAAATAAAGTTTAAATAAAGAAAAAACTAACTTTTTAATAAATCTTTAGGATATATTCCATATGTTTCGAAGAATAGTTTACTAAAGTGACCTTGATGTTTATATCCAACATCTTTTGCAATCTCACCTATATTTAAAACTTTATCTTTTAAAAGTAGATTTGCCTTTTCTAGACGAAGTTTTTGTATATAGTTATAAATAGTCATTTTAAAAACTTTTTTAAATATAATTTTTAATTTAGATTCATTTGTTGCGCAAAGATGAGCCAAAATATTAATTGTGGGTGGAGTAACATAGTTTTTTAGAAGATGTTCTTTTGCTTTTTTTGCAATGACTAAGTCTTCTGCATTAATAGTATCTTCATATATATCAAGTAGAGAGAATCTATGAATCATGAACTCCATGACATTGTGTTCATATCTAATACTATTCATATTTGAGTGTTCTTTTGTGTTTATAATTTTATTTATAATGTATAAACTTAATGCGTCTATTGGTTGAGAATCTACTAATTCTAAAGATAGTTCATCTTGAATTTTATTATATAAAAAATCTAATGGTTCATTCTTATTTGAACTTAGATATCTTTTTAAAAAGAAATCAGCAATAAAAAGAATAAAAACTTTTGATTTCTCAGCTTTTTTAATTGTAAGGGAAAAATCTTGTCTTGATGAACAAAATATATTTATATCATCTTTCTTTGATATATATTCTTCATTTTTTATATTATCAGATATTTGAAATTGCCCTTCTTGAACTACAGAAATTACGACCATTCTATCAAGGTTTTTAATAGGAAATTGCATATCTACATTTTTTTTAAGGTTTATATCAAAAAAGACAATTCCATTTGAAATATCAACTCTTGTAATATGTTCATCATTCTTTTCAAGAAGTTTTGTAGTTTTATATTTTGTATCAGTTATATTAAAAAAGAAACTATCCATACTTATCCTATATTATAATATTCTTTAACACGTCTCTCAAAGTCTTCATCACTTAATTCTTTTTTCATTGGAATGAATTTTTTTGCTTTTTCACCAATTGTTGCACGTGCAGGAAATTTATCATTTTCTATAATATCTAAAATCATAGATCCTACTTCTTTTGGATTATTGCCATTGTTTATTTGTTCAACTATCACAGGAGCAAGTTTTGAAACAGTTTTAGCATAAGGAGATTTTTCATCGAAAGTATTAAAATTTGTTACAAGGTTTTCTTTTGCAAAATTAGTGTTAAAAAAACCAGGCATAACAGAATGGACTCTTATATTAAATTCTGACAATTCGTATCTTAATGAGTCTGTAATACCTTCAACCGCATATTTACTTGAATTGTATAATGTAAGCAACGGTAGTCCAATTTTCCCTAAAAAAGAACTAATATTTATAATCACACCACTATTTTCTTTTCTCATTGAAGGAATCACTTCTTTACACATACGAAGAAGGCCAAATACATTGATATTATATTGGTCAAACATCTCTTTTTCATCTAAGTCTTCAACTGTAGAAACTAAACCATATCCTGCATTATTTATAAGAACATCAATTTTTCCATGCTCTTTTTTTATTATATTTATTACTTCTTTTATATTATCTGGGTTTGTAATATCTAACTTTATTGGAATAAGATTTTTGGTATTTAATTTTTCAAGTTTTTTAGGATCTCTTGATCCTGCATAAACTAAAAAACCTTTTTTTGCTAGAATTAATGCAGTTTCTTTTCCCATTCCAGTACTTGACCCTGTTATTAAAACTACCTTTTGATTATTCATCTTTAAACCTTGTTATTCCAAATATAGTATATATTATCAAAATGTAGAGGAATAAAAATTGTTGTTTATCAATATATTATAAAAGATTAATATTTTTTATAAAATCATCTATGTCTAGAGGCTTAGTATATATGTAATTTGCTTTTTGTAGTAAGTCATCTGGTAAAGTTTCATCTTTTTCTATAATTAAAATTAAATTATCTGTAATATCAATTTCTACTAATTCTTTACTACTTAGATTTTGAGTATCTATAATTATATGTGAATAATTATTTCTATTTTTTAGCTCATCAAAAAGTTCATCTAAATTATTAAGTTGTTTTACATCATTGTCTTTTTTTAATCCAACAATTATTTTGAGATAATTTATAGGATCATTATTAAAAATTAATATATTCTTATTATTTTGATTAATATTTTCACTTTTTACTATATTAGTTAAAGGTTCTTTTCCCTCTTTTTCATTTAAAACTTTTGTATCAATTTTATCTATATTTTTAGGAATCGTTAATGTGAATTTTGTTCCTCTTTCTAAAATACTTTGAACGTCAATCAAGCCATTTAATAAACTTGTTAATTCTTTGCAAATAGATAAACCAAGCCCCGTTCCTCCGTACAATCTACTGGTACTCTCATCAACTTGTTTGAATCTATCAAAAATAGAATCTAATTTATCTTTTGCAATACCAATTCCATCATCTTCAACTAAAATACTTATGAAATTTTTAGAATCTCTGACTATAATTTTTATATTACCTTCATGTGTAAATTTTAATGAATTGCTTAATAAATTTTTTAAAATTTGTGCTATTCTTTGTTCATCAGAATAAATCAATTCTGTGGCACTTTCATATTCTAATATTAAATTTAAACCTTTTTTATTTGCTTGTGGCTCAATCATGTCTTTTAATTTATGCATACATTTATATAAATTAAAAGTGGCGTAATTTATTATAATTTCTCCTGCTTCAAGTTTTGAAATATCTAATACATCGTTAATTAAAAATAGTAAATCTTGACCACAGCTATTAATGATTTTTAAGCTTTTTACTTGTTCTATATCTAGTTTTTGATCTTTGTTTTTCATCATTATTGAAGAAATAATATTTATGGAATTTAGTGGAGTTTTTAGTTCATGACTCATATTTGCTAAAAAATCATCCTTAGATTTATTTGCTTCAATCAATTCTTTATTTTGATTATCTAATTTAAGTGAATATTCTTTTAATCTTGTAATATCAAATATAACACCTATTAATCCAACAACTTCCTGCTTTTCATTAAAAAATACATTTTTATAAAAGACTAAATGTTTAATTTCTTTTTCATCATTTTCTAGAATTTCTTCATATTTTTGTGCAATTTGTGTTTTGAAAAGTTCTTTATCTCTTAAATCATATATATTTGCAGATTTTTTAGGAATTATTGCATAGATTGATTTTCCTATGATATTCTCTTTTTTCTGGTTAACAAAATTTTCAAAAGCTTTATTACATCCAATATATTTACCTTCTAAATCTTTATAATAAATTGGTGTATCAACATTATCAATTAGATCTTGTTGGAATTTAAGTTGTTTTTTTATTTTTATTTCAGCATCTTTTCTTTTTTGTATGTTTCTTAATAATAGAAGAATAAATACAAACATCATTATAAAAAGTATAATTGCTGAAATAATCTCTCTTTTATAATGTTCATAAAATGTAATTGGCTTATTTTGAATAAGACTGTCTTTTGGTAATAAATTTTGGTTTATTTTATACTTTATGAGATTTGTATAATTAAAAATAAATTTATTTGGGCTTACATATTGAATTGGAATATCTTGAACTTTAGTACCATTCAATATCTTTTGAGCTATTAATGCAACAGCTTTTCCTTGGAAAAATGAACTTACGGCATATCCTCCAATTATATCATCAAACTCCCAGGGGGAATAAACGGGCACATTAGAATTTTTATTAATCATTCGAGCAACATCATTAAATTCAAAAAACTTATTATTTTTATCTCTAAAAAAAACAGTTAAAAGAATTACACTATTTTCTGGTAGTTTTTTTACCTTAGTTCTTAAATTGTCATAAGTTATATCACTAACAAATTCAAAAGTTAGGTTTTTATCAGGATATTTTTCAATTGCTTCAACAACTTGTTTTTTTATTTGATTTCCAGTTGTTGTTGTATCTATAATTACAAAAATTTTATTTGTATTTGGATGTAGTGTTTTGATTAGGTTGATATTTTTTGTAATATCTGCTTTTTCATTTGTTCCTGTAAAGTTTGTAAAACCTTTTACATCTTCTTTAACTAGACTATTTACTCCACAAAATGCTATTGGTACTGAGTTAAATATTGAAGCACTATATTTTTTTAGAAAATTAAAGGCATTGTTATCGGAACTTATTATTAAATCAAATTTAGTATTTTTATATTTATCATAATAGATTTGTATTAAATTATTATAGTGTTCGATATTAACGAACCGTTTAGTATCCATATATTCAATAAAGTACTCGGTTTCTACATTACTTTTATTAAGTACTGAATAAATACCATCGTTTAATCTATCAGTCCATTGGAAAGATTGGTGATAAGAATGGAGAATAAGTACTTTTTTATTTTCTTTTGCAAAAGTACTAGTATTTAGTAATAGTATGATTAGTAACAAAATTTTTGATAATAAATTCATATATAATCCTATTATTTTTATTATACATTAAAATTATTAATTATCAAAATAGATATCTTTAAGTATTTCAATTTCTGTCTCTTATACACATCTCCGAGCCCACGAGACCAGAGAGGATCTCG
>CAJXPH010000081.1 GCA_913057765.1 uncultured Campylobacteraceae bacterium | reverse complement strand
TCGTCGGCAGCGTCAGATGTGTATAAGAGACAGAACTTAAATTGAGCAAAAAAAGTAATATTATTTTAATTGGTTTTATGGGAGTTGGAAAAGGTACAGTTGCTAGGGCTCTAGTAAAGTCATCTGATTACTTTGCAATAGATACTGATGATTTAATTGAAAGCATGGATAATAGAAAAGTGAAGACTATCTTTAAAGAAGATGGTGAAGCATATTTTAGAACTTTAGAAAAAAGATGTGCTAACTGGCTTGAAGAAAACGTAGATAATACGATTATTTCAACAGGTGGCGGATTTTTTAAACAAGAAAATATTCATAAAATTGGGAAGGTAATCTATTTAGAGTCTAGTTTTGAAGGAATTTTAAATAGAATCAATACTGCACCAAATGCAAAAGCTAAGCTAAAAAAACGTCCTCTATTAAAAGATTTAAAAATTGCAAGAAATCTTTATGATCAAAGAATTAAAGACTATAAAAAAGTTTCTGATGTTACTATATGTGTTGAAAATAGGAAGATGAAAGATATCATAAAAGATATATTAGGGAATATATAATGAAAATAATTAATACTACAGATGCAAATTTTGACCAAGAGTTTAAAAATATACTTGCACGTGCAAAAACAGATATAAAAGAAGTATCTACAATTGTTACAAATATAATTGATGAGATTGTGGAAAATGGAAATGAAGCACTTAAGTCTCACATTGAAAAATTTGATAAGTGGACAGTTCAATCAGATGAAGATTTACTAATCACAAAAGAAGAGATGGAAGCGGCTTACAATAATATTGGTGACGATTTAAAAAATGCTTTACACATTGCATATAATAGAATTAAAACTTATCACGAAAAACAACTTCCAAAATCATGGTTTGATTTTGAAAAAAATGGAACAGTTTTAGGACAAAAAGTAACTCCTGTAGATAGCGCAGGTCTTTATATCCCTGGTGGGAAAGCTGCATATCCTAGCTCACTTTTAATGAATGCAATCCCAGCAATTGTTGCTGGTGTTGATGAAATTGTAGTTTGTACTCCAACTCCAAATAATGAAATAAATGAATTACTTCTTGCAGCATGTCATATTTGTAATATTACTAAAGCTTACAAAGTTGGAGGAGCGAGTGCTATTGCTGCTATGGCTTACGGAACAGAAACTATTCCTAAAGTTGATGTAATTACTGGACCTGGAAATATTTTTGTAGCAACTGCCAAAAAGTTAGTATTTGGTGAAGTAAATATTGATATGATTGCTGGCCCATCTGAGATTGGAATTTTGAGTGATTGCTCTGCTAATCCAAAATATTTAGCAATTGATTTATTATCTCAAGCAGAACACGATGAAATGGCTAGTTCAATTATGATCACAATTGATGAAGAAGTTGCTAATAAGACGTCTGCTGAGGTAGATAAATATTTAGAAACTTTATCAAGACGAGAAATTGCTAAAAAATCTATTGATGATAGAGGTGCGATTATTGTTGCTTCAAATATGAATGAAGCAATAGATCTTATGAATGAAATTGCTCCTGAACATTTAGAGGTAATGACTTCGAATCCATTTGAACTTTTATCAAAAATAAAACATGCTGGTGCAATTTTCTTAGGTGAAAATACTCCTGAACCTATTGGTGATTATATAGCAGGACCAAATCATACTTTACCTACAGGAAGTACAGCTAAATTTTATAGCCCACTAAATGTAGAAAACTTTATGAAGAAAAGTTCAATTATTAACTTTTCAAAAGATGCCATTGATGAGTTAGGTGAAGCTTGTGCTTTATTAGCGGACACAGAAGGTTTAACAGCTCATGCTGAATCAGTAAGAGTAAGATTAAGAGAAGGAAAGTAATTATGAACAAAGATTGGTTTTTAGAAGATGAAGATGATATTTTTACAGGAAGTCCTAAGTCAAAATATTTTGATATAGCAAATCAGGCTAATAATGAAATTGTTGAAGATGAATTTGATAAGCTATTAGAAAAACTTGCTGTAATGGAAACGCTTTTATCTGAAGGTAAAGATGAAAACTTTGATATTAATAGAATAGTTAAACAGTATACTTTTGAGCATTCAGATGAAATTGCAGAGATGAAAAAAGGTCTATATATAGAGCTTACTGGTGATATTGTTTGTAGATTAGATTCGTAAGGTTTTTTGTGGAAGAGTTAGAACAAGTAAAAGAGCAGATTAAAAGTTTTATTATCCAGTGTGATGATAAAAAAAGTTTAGAACTTCTGGACCTTTTAGCAACGGGAAAGATGCTAAGAAGTAAATTAATTTTAAAAATTGCTGGAGTAAACGAAGAATCAATAAGGCTATGTGCAATAGTTGAAATGATTCATGCTGCATCGCTTCTTCATGACGATGTAATAGATGAAGCGGATACAAGAAGAGGTAAGCCTTCAATAAATGCGCTTTTTGATAATAAAACTTCAATTATGTTTGGAGACATTCTTTATTCAAAAGCCTTTACCGAACTTACTCAAATGGATAAAGAAGTTGCTTATACAGTTTCAAATGCAGTAACATTACTTAGTATTGGTGAGATGTTAGATGTTGATTTAACTGAAACTTTTAATACTTCATATGATAAATATCTTGATATGATTTATAAAAAAACAGCTTCATTAATTGAGGCATCTGCAAAATCTGCTGCAATACTTGTAAACAAAAATAAAGATAATTATGCTCTTTATGGAAAAAACCTTGGTCTTGCTTTTCAAATGATTGATGATATTTTAGATATTACGCAAGATAGTAAAACTTTAGGAAAACCGGCAATGCTTGATTTTGTTGAAGGTAAAGTAACTATTCCATATTTACTATTACATGAAAGAATCGAAGATAAAAAAAGATTAGAATCTTTATATAAAAAACCATTAAGTAGTGATGAGAGTTCTTGGATTAAAGAACAGATGATTTCTACAAATGCCCTATCAGATTCTATATTACAAGCACAAAAATTAGGGCAAGAAGCTATTGATGCAGTTAAAGATGAAGAGAATGAATCTCTTGTTCAAATTATGACTGCGATGATTGAAAGAGAGTTTTAAAATATGAGTTATTTAAGTATAAGTTTTTCACATAAAAATACAGATATTCAAACTAGAGAAAAACTTGCATTCCCAAGTGAAGAAAATAAAGATAGATTTTTAAAGCAAATTCTTGATGAAGATTTAGTTGATGAAGCAATTTTGTTATCAACATGTAATAGAGTAGAAATTATTGCTTCTGTTTTAAATACAGATCAAGCTTCTAAAAATATTATAAAAAAATTGTGTGCATATTCTGGAATTGATTTTGAAAACCTATATGATAGAGCAGATATCTATGAAAATGATGGTGCTATCCATCATCTTTTTTCAGTTGCTTCATCTCTTGATTCACTTGTGATTGGTGAGACACAAATTGTAGGACAATTAAAAGATGCATTTAGATTTTCATTAGCAAAAAAATATTGTGAACAAAATCTTCCAAGAGCATTACATTATTCTTTTAAATGTGCTGCTGCAGTTAGAAATGCAACTTCTTTAGGAACGGGGTCTGTTTCAGTGGCTTCTACAGCAGTTGCAAAAGCAAAAGAAATCATTGGTGATACATGTGGAGTCAAAGCACTTGTGATTGGTGCAGGAGAAATGAGTGAACTTACAATTAAGCATTTATTATCTTCAGGGTTTGATGTTATTTTAACAAGTAGAGATATTAAAAAAGCTCAAATATTAGCTGATACATATGAAGAACATGTAGTTGTAGAAGAATATTCTAATTTAGAAAAACTTTTAAGCGAAGTTCCTGTTATGATAACAGCGACTGCTGCACCTTATCCAATTATTACACAAGAGATGACTACTGAGTGTAATTTTAATAGATACTGGTTTGATATCGCAGTTCCTAGGGATATTGATGAAATAGAATCAGCAGATTTAGAAATCTATTCTGTTGATGATTTACAAGATATTGTTGATAGTAATATGAGCCTAAGAGCCCATCAGGCAAAAACTGGATATTCAATTGTAAATAAAATGTCTTTAGAATTTTTTGAATGGTTAAAATCACTTGAAGTAGAACCTGTGATTAAACATATGTATTTAAAAGGTGAAGAAATAATTGATAAGAAAGTTAAGACTGCTATAAAAAAAGGTTTTATTAGTTCTTCAGATGAAGAAAATATTAGAAAACTTTGCCAAACAGTTATTACTGAATATTTACACCAACCAGCTACAAAATTAAAATGTATTTCAAAAGATATGGAATGTGACATTATAGTAGGAACAGTTCAATCTGTATTTGGACTAAAATCTGATGCAAATATGCTTAATAAGTATAAATGCGACCATACAAACGAAAATTAAGAAATAGGATAAAATTAAATGAAATTTTCTCAAATGTTTATGCCAACAACAAAAGAAACTCCAAGTGATGCTACATTACCTTCTCACCAATATTTAGTAAGAGGTGGATTTATATCTCAAAGTGGTGCAGGTTTATATGACTTTATGCCATTAGGAAAAATTGTATTAGACAAAATTAGAGCTGTCGTAAAAGAAGAGATGGATAATACTGGAGCAAATGAAATGTTATGTTCTTTTGTTACGCCTCAATCTTTTTGGGATGAATCAGGACGATCTACTACTATGGGGAATGAACTATTACGTTTTAAAGATAGAAAAAATGCTGAGTATGTATTAAGTCCTACAAATGAAGAAGCTGTAGTTAATATGGTTAAAAATAGAATCACTTCTTATAAAAATTTACCTGTTAATCTTTATCATATTAACTTAAAATTTAGAGATGAAGCAAGACCGCGATTTGGTCTGATGAGAGGTAGAGAATTCTTAATGAAAGATGCTTACTCTTTCCATGCAACAAATGAAGATTTAGTTAGAGAATTTCACGTTATGGAAGAAGCCTATAAAAAAGTTTATACAAGACTTGGATTAGAATTCAGAGTTGTTGATGCAGATTCAGGTGCAATTGGCGGTAGTGGTTCAAAAGAATTTATGGTATTAGCAAATTCTGGTGAAGATACTATTGTTGCTTGTCCTGATTGTGATTATGGTGCAAATATTGAAGCTGCAGTTAGAGTAAAGAAAGAAGTTAAAAATTGGCATGAATTAACTAATAGTGTTATGAAAATGGAAAAAGTTTTAACTGAAGGAATGAAGACAATTGAAGATGTTTCAAACTTTTTGAGTACTTCAAAAGCGCAATCAATCAAAGCAGTAATAAAAAAAGCTATTTATGAAGAATCACAAGAAATAGTTGTTTTCTTTGTAAGAGGTGATGATGAGCTTGAAGAAACAAAAGCTACAAATGCTGTTGATTGTTTAGAGTTAGTTGATGCTTCAGAAGACGAGATTAAAGAAGCTGGTCTTTGTGCTGGATATTGTGGACCATTTGGATTACCTGAAAATATCACTTTTGTTGTTGATTCTGAATTAAAAAATGAAATTGGTTTAGTTTGTGGTGCAAACGAAGAAAACTATCACTATACAGGTACTGACTTAACTACTTTAAAAGATGTAAAGTATTTTGATTTAATTATCGTTCAAGAAGGAGATAAGTGTTCATCTTGTGGTGGAAGTTTATCTTACACTAAAGGAATTGAAGCTGGACATATTTTCCAACTAGGAACTAAATATTCTGAAGCAATGGATGCAAAATTCTTAGATGAAAATGGAAAATCACAACCTTTTATTATGGGATGTTATGGAATTGGTGTTTCTAGATTAGTTGCCGCGGTAATTGAACAAAATCATGATGAAAAAGGTTGTATCTGGACAAAAGAAACTGCACCTTTCTTAGTTGATATTATTGTATCAAATGGGAAAAAAGAAGAAGAACTTGAAGCTGGTATGAAAATATATGAAGATCTAAAAGCTTTAGGAATCAGTACAATTATTGATGATAGAAAAAAAGAGAGATTTGGTTTTAAAATGGGAGACTTTGAATTAATCGGATTCCCATATGCTGTAGTAGTTGGTAAAAAATTACAAGATGGTATAGTTGAAATTATAGATAGAAAAACTTTAGAAAAAGAAGAAGTTGATATCAAAAGAGTTACAGAAAAATTATATTCAAAAATTAAATAATAATAATTCTTATTCATAAGAAAAAAATAGTATAATACAAAAAATTAATACAGGAGAGAAAATGGATAGTGTTCAAACTGTTACAGATATGGTTGGTTTATATGCTTTAAACATTGCAATTGCAATTGTTGTTTTTGTTATTGGAAAATGGCTAGCTAGAAAAGTTACTGATTTAGCTGTAAAATTACTTAGAAAAAAAGAAGGAATGGATGAAACGTTAATAAATTTTGTTGATGATATCATTTATTATGTTTTAATGATTATGGTTATTTTAACTGCATTAAAACAAGTAGGAGTTGATACAACTTCATTCTTCGCAATCTTAGGTGCCGCTGGTCTTGCTATTGGTTTAGCATTAAAAGATTCTTTAGGAAACTTTGCCTCTGGTGTTATGATTATAATGTTCAAACCTTTTAAAATTGGTGATGTTATAACAGCAGCAGGAGTTACTGGAAAAGTTGAAGAAGTATTTATTTTTAATACTGTTATGATTACACCAGATAACCAAAAAATGATTGTGCCAAATGGTGCAATTACAGCAGGGTCAATTACAAATATTAATGCAAAACCTACAAGAAGAGTAGATTTAGTTGTTGGTATTGGATATGAAGATGATATTAAAAAAGCAAAAGAAGTTTTAACTTCTATTGTAAATGCAAATGATAAAGTACTTTTAGACCAAGGTATTACAGTTGCAGTTTCTGAATTAGCAGATTCATCAGTTAATTTTGTTGTAAAAGCTTGGGTTAACACTCCTGATTATTGGGATGTTAAATTTGCTTTAACAGAAGACATAAAAATTACATTTGATAAAGAAGGAATTTCAATTCCTTATCCTCAACAGGATGTTCATCTTTACAAAAACGATTAATATCCCCCAAGTCTTAGAAGAGATTCTTCTAGACCTAAAAAGTATTGGCGCTTTGCCAATACTTGTTGGTGGATGTGTACGAGATAGCTTTTTAAATATTCCATCAAAAGATTATGATATTGAAATTTTTAATATTGATTCTTTAGAAACTATAGAAAAATCACTTAAAAAATTTGGTTCAGTAAAAGAAGTAGGAAAATCATTTGGGGTTTTAACTTTACGTATTGAAGAATTTGATTTTGATTTTGCACTTGCAAGAACAGAAAAAAAAGTAGAATCTGGGCACACCGGTTTTGAAGTTACTACTAAATCTAATCTATCATATGAAGAAGCCAGTTTAAGAAGAGACTTTACTCTTAACTCAATTGGTTATGACTTTTTCAAAAAAGAGTTTCTAGACCCTCATAATGGGATTGAAGATTTAAAAAATAGAACCTTGCGTCATATAAAAGATGAAACTTTTATTGAAGACCCTTTGCGCGTTTATAGAGCTGTTCAATTCTGCTCACGATTTAATTTACAACTTGATAAAAAAACATTTGAGTTATGTAAACAAATGGTAGAAAATAATGAATTAGAAGAACTTCCAAAAGAGAGAGTTTTTGAAGAATTTAAAAAACTATTTTTAAAATCAAAAAAACCATCTGTTGGATTTGAAATTTTAAAAGACTTAGGAATTTTAAAACATTTTCCTGAGCTTGAATCTCTTGTAGGTTGTGAACAAGAAAAAGAATATCATCCCGAAGGTGATGTGTGGATTCATACTCTTATGACAATAGATGAGATGGCAAAATATAAAACAGATGATGAATATAGAGATTTATATCTTTTTTATGCACTTCTTTGTCATGATTTAGGAAAGCCACTTTGTACAAAAGAGATTGAAGGAAGAATCACTTCACATAAACATGAATCACTAGGTGTTGAACCAACGATTAGTTTTCTTTCAAAAATTACAAACGAAAAAAAATTTATAGAAAAAATTGTGCCACTTGTAAAAAATCATTTAGCTCCTTTTCAATTATACAAAGCAGAATCTTCAATCAAAGCAGTTAAAAGACTATCCTTAAAATGTAATATTGAAGATCTTTGTATTGTGTGCCTTGCTGATTGTAAAGGAAGAACAATACCTGATAAGGACAAATGTGATAAAGCTGTCTCTTGGCTCTTAGAAAAAGCAAGAGAGATGAATATTTCTAAAGAAGGATTAAAACCTATAGTCCAAGGTAGAGATTTAATTGAACTAGGGATGAAACCATCAAAAGAATTTAAAGGAATACTTGAATATGCTTTAAACCTACAAATAGATGAGAATTTTGATAAAGAAAGTATTTTAATAAAATTAAAACAAAACTATAATTTATAAATTAGAAGTAGTTTTCTAAAAAAACCACCTCTAACCCTTACTCATTATTCATTGATAATATGAACATCTCTTTGTGGAAATGGAATAGTTATATTATTTGCATCAAGAGCTTTTTTAATATCTTCTCTAACACCAAAATATACGTCCCAGTAATCATCTATATTACACCAAGGCATTACAAGTAAGTTTACTGAACTATCTGCTAAGGCATTAACTCCAACAGCACAAGCAGGGTCTTTTAATACTTTGTCATTTTTTGCAATAGTTTCTAAAATAACTCTTTTTGCATCATCAATATTACTATCATATGAAATACCAACTTCCATATCAACTCTTATTGTTCCATTAGCTGTAATATTTGTAATAGAATTTGCTGAAACTGCAGAGTTTGGTAAAATCACTGTTTTATTTTGGAAGGTAGTTAAAATAGTATTAAATATTTGAATTTCTTTTACGATTCCTAATTGACCTTGAGATTCAATCAAGTCACCAATTTTGTATGGTCTAAAAATAAGTAATAATACTCCTCCTGCAAAGTTTGAAAGTGAACCTTGTAGTGCTAACCCAATAGCTAAACCAGCAGCACCTAGCACAGCTATAAATGATGTAGTTGCAATACCAACCATAGAAGCAACAGAGATGAAAAGTAATAATTTTAATCCCCATGATGTCAAACTCTTTAAAAATGGAATTAAAGTTTCATCTGTCTTTGATGCAATTAAAGCTTTTTCTAAAATCTTAGCAACACCACTTATAATCCATAATCCAATAATTAACGTAACTATTGCTAGTGCAAGTTTTGGTGCGTACTCAACAGCTAGGCTCATTGCTTGTGAAATATATTCTTCCATATACTATCCTTTTGATATAATAATTTTGTAAATTATATCAAATACATCTAAAATTATTGTTAAAAATATTAGGACGTAAGTATAGGTGATAGGTATAAAAATAATAAATATAGTTAAAATATATTATTCTTGAAGAAAAAAATCAATATAATACTTTCTAAATTATTTAGTAGGAGAGAAAATGAAATATATTGTTTCATCAGTGTTGTTTATACTTTTTTTTACTGGTTGTGCAGATAAAGTTGTTGTAAATTATGCCCCAAGTTCAACTATGGTTGTTAAAGGAAATGTAAAAGTTGGTCAATTTGAATATCTACCAATTGAAAAGTTTAAAGTGCAATCAAATCAAATTAGGAATACGGCAATAGGTTCAATAATTTTTGAAAAAAATATTAATGAATATTTTAGAGATGCTGTTTTTAATGAATCAAGACTTGTTGGTATAAAGGTAGATGGTGAAAACCAAGTTTCAGGTGAAATAAACGATTTTTTAATTGATGATTTAGGATTTAGTGTTGATTGGACACTAGATGTAAAATACAATGTAATGAAAAATGGTAATTTGTGTTATTCTGATAATAAGATTCTTAAAAAAAATACATCAAAATTTATAAATCCATTTGGAACTTTAAATGAAGTTCTTAAATTAAACATTGAAAAAGTATTTAAAGATATAAAATTTGTAGAATGTATAAACTAAAATTTTAGTTTATACATTACGGTCTAACTATATAATTTTCACTTCCATTTATTGAATGAAAAATAGTTATGTCATATTTCTTAGCATAATATTTTAAAATCTTTTTTTGTAAAACTGGTTCGATTGATGGAGTAAACCATGCATTATTAGAAGTCGCAATCATATATTTTACATCACCAAGGTTTTGGTATATTTCTTCACTAGTAGCTTCATAACAGATCGCATTTCTAAACTTTGTTCCATGTATATTAAAATCTGTTGGATTTTTAGCTTTTGTATAATCTTGTGCACCATTGTAAAAAGTGTCATTGATTAAATCAACAAAAAACTGTGGAAGAGGAATTTCTTCTCCAAAAGGTACCAGAACTACTTTTTTTGCAATATTTAATTTTCCTTTTGAAAAATAAAAAGTAGCATTATAGTATTGACTGTTTTCTAGATATAAAGCACCTGCAATAATGTCAATTTCGTGTGATTTTTCTTCTAATTGATACATTAAAAAGTTTTCTTTATTTAATAAAATTGGGAAAACAGTTTCAGGCAGAATTATAAGTTCTTTCCCTTCTAATATTGCTTTATCGATAAGTTTTAGATTTTCATCTAGAATATTTGAGATATTCTTTTTAACCCATTTTTGTTCTTGACTAACGTTTAATTGGGGCATTGAAATTTTTATATTTGGATTATCTATATATAAACCTGTATTTGATGATATTAAATACAATGGAATTAAAGTTAAAATTTTCAATTTTTTATTTAACTGTATAAACATAAATACAGAAGCTAAAATTAGAGCAAAATGCTCTTTTGAAGTTGGAAGGTAACTATCAATAAACATTAGTTCCTGTCTCTTATACACATCTGACGCTGCCGACGAAGAGGATAGTGTAGAT
>CAJXPH010000080.1 GCA_913057765.1 uncultured Campylobacteraceae bacterium | reverse complement strand
GGCTCGGAGATGTGTATAAGAGACAGATATCTGGTTGGTAATTTGGAGAAGCAGTAATTAAAAGTTTTTTACCATCAGAACTAACGTCTGAGGCAACTAACATTCCTTCACTCTTCATTATTGTTTCTCTTTTTCTAGTATAAATATTAGTTTTAATTAAAGCAGGGATTCCTTTATCATAAGTAGTATAATAAAAACTCTCTTGTTTTTTATCTGCCCACTTTGGGAATATATTTAACCCTCCTCTAATTATTTTTTTTTGGAAAGCTAAAGTATAGTCTGCAATTATAATATCTGCTTTTTTAGCTCCTTGATATTGCGAGAAGATAACAAACTTATCCATCCAATCAATAGGAGGTGCTTTTAAATGTTTATTAATTGAAATTGCAATCCTGTGTGCTAAAAAAGGATATCTTTCTTCACTAGAAGTAGTAAACGTTCTAGTAAAAACTAATTGTTTTGAATTAATATCATATAATTTTATCATTACTGAATATCCGCCAAAACCACTAACTGAAGCATTAATATTTAAAAATAAATCTGTCCCTTTATTTGATAGACTTAACATATCAGGGTTAGAGTTATAATCAACAGATAATGCAGTATTAAGAACATCAAAATGACCACTAACTTTTAAATCTTTTGTAACTACATCTTTAATTTTAGCTGTTAGCGACTTTTTCATTGCTGTTGGAGCTACACCAATTTCAATTTTTGGTAATGTACTAGATTTTTTTACAATATCTATTTCTGCATCTGCTGCATATAAAAAATTTGTTAAGATAAGTACTAGAATTAACAACTTTGTAGCAAATAGATTTCCACTTTTTTTTATCATTTATTAACCTTCTGATTTAAAGTTTATTATAATATCTACTTTTGTGTTAATTTTATGTGTAGGAAACGTTTCGCTCTTTTGAGATTCTAAAAACTCTTTTAATGATTCATCAAATCTTTCATCTTTTGAATATTTTACTATACGATAATCAAAACTTCCATCATTGGTAATTATTACAAGAACTTTTACTCCTAATCCTTCTTCAAGTAGCCTTGGATTCCATCTTTCCCAGAGTATTTGCTTTATTTTTGAAAAATATTCATGTTTTTCGCCTTTTCCACTAGCAGCAGTTTTGGGCATATTTGTAGTTGTTTTAACATCATTTAAAAGCTTCGAAACAGAAGAGTTATCAGTCTTTTTTTGTTTCTGAAATTTTGATTTAAATCTACTTGGATCAATTGATTCTTTTACTGTATTTACTTCTTTTTCAACAGTTTTTTTTGCTTTCGTTTTTACATTTGCAAAAAGTGATTTAAAGTTTGCTGCTTGTTTATGTGATTTAGAAGTAGATTTTTTTACAATTTCTTGCTTTTTTTGAACAGTTTTTTTAGCAACTCTTTTTCTATCAGATTTCGTTGAAATTAATTCAAGTTCTAAAACTGTAGTTTTTACAGAATCATATTTTTTAGCTTTTGGTGCATTAACATAAATAAAAAATGATGCAATAATTAGAAGATATATACTAACTGATATAAATCCTGATAAATAAAAGTAATTTCTTTCTTTCATACTTATCAATCAGTTATAAGTGCTACTTTATAAAAACCAGCCTCTTTTACTGATTTTAATACATGCATAATATCATCGTATACTAAAGTTTTCTCAGCTCTTATATGTATTGTAGTTTTTCTATCTTTTTCTTTTGCATATAAAACAAAATTATCTGCAAAATTATCAAGTTCATATTTTTTTTTATTAACTCTTACTATTCTGTCTTTTGTAATTACGATATCAATTTTTTTAACTGCTTGTATTTGTTGTGAAGCACTTCCTTTCGGAAGATTAATAGGTTCTTCGAATTCTATTACAGGGGCTGTTACCATTAGAATAGCTAAAAGCACTAGCATAACATCAACTAAAGGAGTAATATTTAAATCAGGTTTTTGATTATAATCAAACATCCTTACCCTTTAGCTATTAAAATTTCTGATTGTGCCTTTAAATATATATTTAACTCGTAAACTTTTCTAGTCAAAATTTGATGAAAAGTATAAGCAAATATAGCTACAAAAATACCAGCTGCAGTTGCAACTAATGCTTCAGAAATAGCGGGAGCAATAATTGAAAAACTAACTTTAGAATGTGTCGAAAACTTAGCGAATGATTCTAATATACCAACAACTGTACCAAAAAGTCCAATAAATGGAGATGTTGAAGCAATAATTGACATCCAAGATATACCAACACTAGCATCTTTTATAATACTCAACTCACAAGCATGTAATATTTCTTTTGTATTAGCATTATTTGCACATTTATGTAATGCAGATAAAGGACTAAGAGAAGCATTTCTTGCAGTTAAAGAATCTAAAGATTTCTTTTCATTGAAAATTGAAGATTTTAAAGATAAATATCTATAGATAAATATCCAAAAAACTAATAAGAAGTAAAATGACAGCGACAATAACACTAAAAGTGTTATTGCACTACCACTACTAAAATAATTTAAAGCTGTATCAATCATTTCGTTCTTAAGCGAATGAGTTAATTCTAGCTTCTACTGCTGCTAATGATACATTTGCATCTTTAACAGAGTTTACTAATTCTTTTGCAGCTTCAATATTTTTAGCGATTTCAGAATCTGGTCCTGAAGTAAGAGCTACTGCTCCATCTACTAAAACATCAACAGAGTTTTCAGAAACTTTTACGTGTCCCCAGTTAATAGCTACTGCTTCAGTTGAATCTGCTTTTTCTATAATAATTACGCCAACAGTTAATGATGATACTAAAGATGCGTGTCCTGGTAGAACACCGAACTCTCCCTCTTTACCTGGAAGAGTTACAGTTTTTACGTCATCATTAAAAATTTGACCATTTGGTGCAACTATCGATAATTTCATTGTATCCATAAAGCTACCTTATTTATTATTTCATTCCCTCGGCTTTTGCTAGAACTTCATCAATTCCACCAACCATATAGAACGCTGTTTCAGGAACATCATCATACTTACCTTCTAAGATTCCTTTGAATCCAGCGATAGTATCAGATAATTCAACATATTTACCAGGAGAACCTGTAAATACTTCTGCAACGAAGAATGGTTGAGATAAGAATCTCTCAATTTTTCTAGCTCTAACAACAACTAATTTATCTTCTTCTGATAACTCATCCATACCAAGAATTGCAATAATATCTTGTAAATCTTTGTATTTTTGAAGTACAGATTGAACACCTCTAGCAATAGAGTAATGTTCTTCACCTAAAATATCAGCACTTAAAATTCTTGAAGAAGAATCAAGTGGATCAACCGCAGGGTAGATACCTTTTTCAGCAATCTTTCTGTTAAGAACTGTTGTTGCATCAAGGTGAGCAAAAACAGATGCAGGAGCTGGATCTGTTAAGTCATCCGCTGGTACATATACAGCTTGAACAGAAGTAATTGAACCTTTATTAGTTGAAGTAATTCTTTCTTGTAATTTACCCATTTCTGAAGCAAGTGTTGGTTGGTAACCAACTGCAGATGGAATTCTTCCTAATAAAGCTGACATTTCAGAACCTGATTGTGCAAATCTAAAGATATTATCAACAAACATTAATACATCTAGTCCTTGCTCATCTCTAAAGTACTCAGCCATTGTAAGACCTGTTAATGCAATTCTATTTCTTGCACCTGGAGGCTCACTCATTTGACCATAACATAATGCAACTTTGTCCAGTACGTTAGAATCTTTCATTTCGTAGTAAAGGTCATTACCTTCTCTTGTTCTTTCACCAACACCTGCGAATACTGAGTATCCTGAATGTTTGAAAGCAACATTATGGATTAATTCCATGATAATAACTGTTTTACCAACACCAGCACCACCGAATAGTCCAACTTTTCCACCTTTTGAATATGGTGCAAGTAAATCTACAACTTTAATACCAGTTTCAAACATTTCTGTTTTAGTTGATTGTTCTTCAAATGCTGGAGCTTCTCTATGAATAGACCATCTTGGAGTATCAGCAGGAACTGCTTCACCCTCATCAACTGGTTCACCAATTACATTGAAAATTCTTCCAAGTACTGCTTCACCAACTGGAACCTGAATTGGTCCACCAGTTGCGTTACATTCTTGACCTCTAGTTAAACCCTCAGTCATGTCCATTGCAATAGTTCTTACTCTACTATCACCAATATGTGCAGCAACCTCTAATACTAATCTGTCAGCGTTAGCGTCTGCTAATACTACATCAATAGCTTCATTAATTTCTGGTAGGTATCCGTCGAATTCTACATCAACAACAGGACCCATTACCTGAATAACTTTACCTTTCATACGCGATGCTCCTTTTTATTATTTTAATGCTTCAACACCACTGATAATTTCTATCAGTTCTGTTGTAATTGCAGCTTGTCTAGCTTTGTTATATTCTACTGTTAAACTATCAACTTTTTCTCTTGCATTTTTAGTTGCAGCATCCATAGCTTGCATTCTAGCTGAGTGTTCAGCAGCTAAAGAATCGATTAATGAATAATACATATTGAAATCAATATACTTATTCGTTAATTCAGTTAATACTTCTTCATCATCATCTGGTTCAATTTCTAACATTGAAGTTTCATTTTCACTAACTTCAACATTTTCTAAACTAATTGGTAACAATTCTCTAACTCTAATTTCTTGAGTTAGCATATTTAAAAATCCATTATAAACTAAAACTACTTTATCAGTAGTACCAGTTTGGAAATCTTCAACAACAGCTTTTATAAAATCAGCTGCTCTATCATACTCAGGAGCTGAAGATAAATCAGAGACAGATTGAAGTAAATCAATATTCTGGAAGTTAAAAAAGTCTACACCTTTTCTTCCAGCTGCTCTTAATCTAACTGTAACACCTTTTGCATCATAGTCTTCAATTAATTTAGTAACTGTCTTAATTGTTGCCATATTAAAGCCACCACAAAGACCTTTGTCAGCAGTTACAAAAACAATATCAACTGTTTTTGGATTATCGTTCTGAAGGAATGCTTTATTAGTATTACCTCCATCTTGAACTTTGCTAACTCTATTTGCTATTTCAGAAAGTACTTCATTAATCTTCTTTGCATAACTTCTAGATTGTTCAGACAATTGTCTAGTTCTAGTAAGTTTTGCAGAAGATACTAATTTCATAGCATTAGTAGTCTTCTGTGTGTTTTTAACACTTCCGATTTTTACTTTAATTTCTTTTAAGTTAGCCATAGACTAATCCTTATTTTGCATTAAAAACAGTTTTAAACTCTTCTAACGCAGCTTTTAAAGCTGTTTCTGTTTCATCATCTAACTTTTTCTTAGATTTGATTGAATCAAGAATATTTGCATATTTTTGTTCAATAAATGGATGTAATTCAGCTTCATACTTAACAACATCTTCAACAGCTACATCTTCTAAATAACCTTTTGTACCAGCATAAAGAATAACAACTTGTTTTTCAATAACTAAAGGTTGATTAACACCTTGTTTAAGTACTTCAACCATTCTTTGACCAAGTTCTAATTCTTTTCTTGTATTTTCATCAAGATCAGAAGCGAACTGTGCGAATGCTTCAAGTTCTCTAAATTGTGCAAGTGTTAATTTTAAAGTACCAGCAACTTGCTTAGTAGCTTTAATTTGTGCAGCACCACCAACTCTTGATACTGAAAGACCTACATTAATAGCCGGTCTAATACCTGAGTTAAATAAGTTAGTTTCTAAGAAGATTTGACCATCTGTAATAGAAATAACGTTTGTTGGAATATATGCAGCAACATCTCCAGCTTGAGTTTCAATAATAGGTAAAGCAGTCATTGATCCAGCACCTAAGGCGTCAGATAATTTTGCAGCTCTCTCTAATAATCTCGAGTGTAGATAGAATACATCCCCTGGGAATGCTTCTCGACCCGGAGGTCTTCTTAATAATAATGACATTTCTCTATAAGCAACGGCATGTTTTGTTAAATCATCATAAATGATTAAAACGTGCTTACCATTATCTCTAAAGTATTCACCAATTGTAACACCAACGTATGGAGCTAAGAATTGTAATGCAGGTGAATCTGCTGCACCAGCATTAACAACAATTGAGTAATCCATTGCACCAGCTTCTTCTAATGTTCTAACAACAGAAGCAACATTTGATGCTTTTTGACCGATTGCAACATAAATACAAATTACATCTTCAGTCTTTTGGTTAAGAATTGTATCGATAGCAACAGTAGTTTTACCAGTTTGTCTATCTCCAATAATAAGCTCTCTTTGACCTCTTCCAATTGGAACAAGTGCATCAATTGCTTTAATACCAGTTTGTAATGGTTCATGAACTGATTTTCTAGCCATGATTCCAGGTGCTTTTTCTTCAACAAGTCTATGTTCAGCTGCTTCAATAGCACCTTTACCATCGATTGCTTCACCTAAACCATTAACAACTCTACCAATCATACCTTCGCCAACTGGAGTGTCTAAAAGTTTACCAACTCTTTTACAAGAAGTTCCTTCTCTAAGACCTACACCTTTACCTAATACAACAACACCAACTGTAGATTCTTCTAAGTTTGAAGCAAGACCTTTTTCGCCATTTTCAAATTCAACAATCTCACCAGCCATAACATTTTTTAGACCGTAAACTTGAGCAATACCATCTGCATAAGAGATGATTTTACCAGTTTCGTTAACATCTACATTTAATTCAAAGTTATCAATTCTTTCTTTTATAATCGAACTGATTTCATCCGCTTGAATTTTTGCACCCATTCAATTTCTCCTTTGTAAGTTCTAAACTGCTTTTAAAATATGATTAATCATTTGTGATTTAAGTCTTTCTTTTGAGAATGAAATCTCAACTCCAAGACTATCAATATCAACTTTGATACCATCATAATCACAAACATCTTGTGATAGTGATAACTTAACATCAAACTTCTTACTAAATTGTGTTTCAATAGAAGAAACATATTTTGCACTAAGTTTTTTGTTTGTGTATACTACACCCGTATAAGTATTATTCATTCTAGCTATTTGACCATCTAATTCTTTTACCATTGCAGGGATTAAATCAAGTCTCTTGTTTGTCCCAAGTAATTTAATTAGATTTTTCAAATCATTTCCACATTTGTCTATAAATGAAATAACTAAATTTACTTTATCATTACTATTGATTTCAGACGAAGAAATAATAGAGATAAACTTCTCTTCTTTAAAAGCAGAAGCAATAGTTTTTAAATCATCATAAACAGCAGTAGCAGACTTAATATCTTTACCATCTAATAATGCTTTTACATATCTTTTTGCTATTAAATCGTTCATTATGCAACCTTCTTAACTACAATATTTACTAACTCATCTTGAGTTAAGGCAACGTTGTCAGAACTTAATAACTCATCAAGAATTTCAGAAACAATTTGTCTCTTCCCTTTTGACATTTCAACTTTGATTTTATCATCAAAGCCTTTATCTAAGTTTGCGATTTCAGATTCTACAGCGTCAGCAACTCTTTGTTTTACTGAATCAATATCACCTTTTGCAGTTTCAACGATTTCCGCTGCAAGTGTTTTCGCTTCTTCTAATTTTTTAGCAGCATCATCAACTTTATCTTTTGAAGCTTTTAAAGTATCTTCTACTTTATCAAGTTCAGCTTGAATAGAAGCAGTTCTGTCTGCAAAGAATGCTTTAATTTTATCAGCAAGTAAATACCATAAAATTCCAGCAAAAATTATAAAGTTAACGGTTCTTTGAACTATATCAGTTTCTACCGCACCTTCACTACTAGCAAATAACCCCAATGGAGCTAAAGCTAATCCAAGTATTAATAATTTTTTCAACTCTAACCTCCCTATTAAATTGAGCTAATCTTAGCTTTTAAGCTCTCATTAAATTGAGGCATTGCAGCTACTAATGATTCTCTTAAAGCTTCTGTTTCTTTCGCTAAGTCTTTAGTAAACTTAAGCGATTTTGCTTCTAGTTCTTCTTTAGCATTTGCAAGTTTAGCATCAGCTATCTCTTTTGCTTCCGTGTATGCTTGGTCTCTAATAGCAGCGGCTTCTTTTTTAGCTTCAGCAAGTACATGACTAGCTTCTTCTAACATACCATCTACATCAGCACTGTTTGATTGAGCATTTTCTAAATCTTTTTTAATAGATTCAGATCTGTCATCCATGTGCTTTAACAGTGGTACGAATAAACGACTATTAAGGATTGCAACAACAAAAAGGAAGATAACTCCTGAGCTAAGCAATAATACAGGACTTATGTCTAACATTCATTCCTCCATATTTTTTACAGTTTAGTTTTACTAAAACTGTTATATTTTAGCTAAAAGATATATAAAAATAAATTAAAGGAATAGATTCTAGAAAAGAAATTTATAAAGTGTTACCAAAGTAATTAGAAATCATCTCAATATCTTCTTGAGAGTTAATTTCAATTTTAAAATAGTTTTTTTCTGCTTTTACTTTTAGGTTACTATTTTTAAGTGTTTTTAAAGCATTATCTAGTGGTTTAAAGTCATAATTAACTTTTTTAGTTTTAGTTTTTTCAGTTTTTTTAGAACTAGGAGTTTTAAGTTCTCGAACTAGAGATTCAGTCTCTCTAACTGACAACTTTTGTCCAATGATAGAATCAGCAATCTTCTTCTGATCCTCTTCAGATAGGCTAAGCATTACTTTTCCATGACCTGCAGAGATTTTGTCATTTGCAAGCATTTGTTGTACATAAGAACTCAGTTGTAATAATCTTAAAGTATTAGTAATAGAAGTTCTACTTTTAAAAACTTTTTTTGATAATTGATCATGAGTTATATTATGTTCATTTATCAATTGAGCATAAGAATAAGCTAATTCAACAATATTTAAATCATCTCGTTGAATATTCTCAATTAATGCTAATTCTCTTAATTTAAAGTCTTCAATCTCAACAATATTAACTTTTATTGTTTCAATATTTGCAAGTTTATGAGCTCTTAATCTTCTCTCTCCTGCAATTAAAATATACTCATTATTCTCATTTTCAATTACAGTAATTGGTTGAAGTAAACCATGCTCAACAATTGAGTCAGATAATTCTTTTAGTCTATCTTCATCAAATATTTTTCTTGGTTGATTTGGATTTGGTTTAATTAGATTAACATCTAATTCTATATTGCCATTATTACCAGATGAATTTGAATTACCATATGCAGTTTCAACTTCACCTAAAAGTTCTCCAAGTCCTCTACCTAGTGCCATATTAAAATCCTATAATCTTGAGTTTTTTATCCAGCAATTGCACGTGCTAGATTTGAGTAAGCTTTTGTTCCTATAGCTGATGCATCATATAACATAATAGGTTTCCCAAAACTTGGACTTTCAGCTAATTTAATATTCCGTGGTATTACAACATATGAAGAATCATCAATTTTAAATAGTTTATTTTCAAAATGCTGTGCTAAATCCGCAAATACTTGTTTTGATAGGTTATTTTGAGAACTATACATTGTAGGTAAAAAACCTCTAATTTGTAATTGTCTATTAATTGTTTGTTTTACTAATTTAATTGTATTCAATAATTGTGCTAATCCTTCAAGCGCAAAGAATTCACACTGAATAGGAATAAGTACTGAATTTGAAGCACTTAAGATATTGATTGTAATTGGTCCTAGAGCAGGAGGTGAATCAATAATTATAAAGTCATAATCTTTTCTAAGAGGGTCAATTTTTCTTTTTAAAACTAATTCTCTTTCTTTTGTATTCTTATAAAATTCTTTTTCAATACCAACAAGGCCGATATTTGATGGAGCTACTTTTAAATTTTCAATTTCTGAATCTAAAATAATTTCATTTAATTCTTTTGTTCCAAGCATTACATGATAAATATTGTATTCATACGTATCTCTTTGAAAGCCTAGTGATGTAGTTGCATTTGCCTGAGGGTCAGCATCAATCAATAATACTTTTTTTCCTTCTAGCGCCAAAGCAGCACTTAAATTTACAGCTGTAGTAGTTTTTCCTACTCCACCTTTTTGATTTGCTATTGCAATTACTTCTGCTGTCATCTTAAACTAAATACCTTTGTATTATCAATTTCTATCGAACCATCATCATTTAATATTGCTTTTTCTAATGAAACTTTTTTATTATCTAATGTAGCTTTGAATTTTTTACTTCTAAGGAATTCTATCTTAAACTGACTAAAAATTTGCTTCCAAGAAGACTCTTTCTTTAAAGTTTCAAAATATAGTTCTAAAATTGATTTTGAATCAATTTCTATATCTAATTTACCAAAATTTTCATCTACATCAATCAAATTTAAACCAATACCACAATAGACTAAATCTCTAGTTGCTGTAGTAATTGTACCACCGATCTTTTTATCATCAATATAAAAATCATTTGGCCACTTTAACCATAAATTAGAGCCTTTAGACTTTAAAATAGATTTTAAGATATAAGAAAAAAAGATTGATGCACTTTGAAGTTCTAAATCTTCTGGTAAATCTTTTTTCTCTAAAACAAAAGAAAAAAATAAATTTCCGCATTTTCCTTGCCATGAATTCCCACGACTACCAATGCCATTAGTTTGTAAAGAGGTCATTATACAAACTGGATAAGTATAACCTTCTTTTTTAATAAGTTCTTTTAAATATGTGTGAGTAGAATTAACTTCATCTAATAATATAATTTTCATGATGGATTATACATAATTACTTTAGAAGAATATATTAAATATAATCTAATAAAAAAGAGAGTTTATGTTAGATCCCGTATTACCTATTGCACTATATTTAGCCTGTCTCTTATACACATCTGACGCTGCCGACGAAGAGGATAGTGTAGATC
>CAJXPH010000079.1 GCA_913057765.1 uncultured Campylobacteraceae bacterium | reverse complement strand
ATCTACACTATCCTCTTCGTCGGCAGCGTCAGATGTGTATAAGAGACAGTATTATAGATGTTGTTCCCTCTTATACAACAATTCTTATCACTTTTGATATTTTTAATATATCTTTAGAAAAACTACAAAATCAAATATTAGATATAAATTTCACTTCAAATAATCAAGAAAATGAATCTACTATTATTGAAATACCTTCTTATTATGGAGAAGAGGTTGGTTTAGATTTAAAAAGAATAAGCGAAATAAATAATATCAGTGTAAAGGATATAATTGAAATTCATTCTTCACAAATTTATACTGTTTTTACAATTGGATTTGCCCCAGGGTTTGCTTATTTAGGTCAAGTAGATAAAAAAATTGCAACACCAAGATTAGATAGTCCAAGAAGAATAGTAAAAAAAGGTTCTATCGCTATTGCAGATACACAAACTGCAATATATCCTCAAGATTCCCCTGGTGGATGGAATATTATTGGACTTACGACATTTAATATGTTTAATAAAGAGTTAGATAACTTATGTCCTCTTAGTATGGGGGATAAAATTAAATTTAAACCAATTTCACAAGCAGAATTTATAAACTTAGGAGGAGAAATATGAATGGATTTGAAGTTATAAGTCCTGGTATTCTTACTTTGATTCAAGATAAGGGTAGATTTGGATTTATGTCTAAAGGTATTACTCCTTCTGGCGCAATAGATGAGTTTGCTTATTTATGGGCAAATTATCTTTTAGGTAATAACCTTGACTTAAATGTTTTAGAAATTGCTTTTAGTGGCTTAACATTAAAGGCCAATAAAAATACATCCATTTCAGTTACTGGTGCTGACTTAAGTTTTTCTATCAATAATAAAATATATAAACCTTGGCAAACTTTTAAGATAAAAGATGGAGATATTCTAAAGTTCTCAAAAAATATCATAGGACAAAGAGCTTATTTATCTGTCAAAAATGGTTTCCTGATTTTAAAAGAATTTGGAAGTACTTCTACAACTTTAAAAGAAGGATTAGGTGGAATAGAGGGGAGAGCATTGAAAAAAGGAGATGTTCTTCCTTTTATTGACTCATTATCTTTACCAATTAAAAGATTGAAATCCATCTATCAACCTGATTATAATCAAGCTCTTAAATTAAGAGTTGTTTTAGGATATCAACATGAAAACTTCTCAAAAGAGGAAAAAATAAAGTTTTTTTCTAAAGAGTTTAGAGTAAGTAAAGAGGCTAATAGAATGGGAATAAAACTTGAGGGAGAATCAATACAAGCAGATATTGATGGAATTATTTCCGAAGGAATATGCTTTGGTGCGATACAAGTTCCAAAAGATGGAAGGCCAATTATTCTATTAAAAGATAGACAAACAATTGGAGGTTACCCAAAAATAGGATCTGTTCTAAGTGTTGATTGTTTTAAATTATCACAAGCAAAAGCAGGTACTACAGTTACGTTTCAAGAAATTTCTATAGAAGAAGCTTTACTTGAAACAAAATCTTTTTACAAACAATTTAAAATATAGAGGATAAATAATAATGGGAACATGGATGATCGTAGGTTTAGTAATATTTATAATATTAATAGTATGGTATATACATGATAGATATGTACAAAGAGAACAACAAATTTTAGTAAATTATCCAATTATTGGACATTTAAGATTTCTTTTACAAGAAATAAGAGAACCTTTTAGACAATATTTTGGAGATGAAAAATTCTATGAATCAAAAGATAAATTAGACTGGGTGTATAAAGCTGCAAGAGATAAACCAAACTTTGCATCTTTTTCTCCTTCTCAACCATTGCCTAAACCAAAATTTATGTTAAGACACACAACAATTGTTTTAAATGATGATGAAGTAAATGATAATTTTAGTGTTACTTTTGGAGAAAAAAGAGAAAAACCTTTTACTGCTAATTCAATTATATCAAGAGGTGCTATGAGTGATGGTTCTTTATCTCCTGAAGCTACAAGAGCTTTTGTAAAAGGTTCAAAAGAAGGAGATTTCCCTATAAATACAGGAGAAGGTGGGTTAACCTCGAATTTTCTTACTACTCACTTAGATTATGATGAAAAATATATGACAATAGTTAAATGTACTCCTAGACAAAAAAAAATCTTTAATATTGCAAATACTTTATTTAATATAGCAGTTGCCACAGATATATATAGAAAAATAGTATTTAAAAATGATCCTGAAGCAGAAACTTATATATTAGATAAGAAAATACTTTGTTTTTATAGACCAAATTGGGAAGCTCCAATAGATGATTTTCCTAAAGATGTGCCCGAGGATATTCCAGATATTATTTTACAAATTAGTTCTGGCTTATATGGAGTAAGAACTAAAGATGGTGAGTTTGATGAAGAACGATATTCAAAAGTGATGTCTTTTTGTAAGATGACAGAAATCAAAATTGCTCAAGGTGCAAAACAGACAGGAGGTAAGTTAATTGCAGAGAAAGTAACTCCTTCCGTTGCATATTATAGAAATGTTAAAGCAAATGAAAATCTTTATTCTGCAAATAGATTTCCTTATGCAAATTCAATTACTGAACTTTTTGATTTTATTGGGAAATTACAAAAAATATCTAAGAAACCAGCAGGTATTAAAATTGTTATCTCTGATTATAATAATATTATACCAATTGCCCAAGAGATTAAAAGTAGAAAGGAAAATGGTTTACCTTTTCCTGATTTCATATCAATCGATGGAGGAAGTGGAGGAAGTGCAACTGCACCAATAGAAATGATGGAAAGAATAGGTTTAAATGCAAGGGATTCTGTGTATCTTGTAAATAAAGTTCTTGAAGAATATGGAATTAGAGATGACGTAAAAATTATTGCTAGTGGAAAATTATTAACACCAGATGATATTGTTATCATTCTTAGTTTAGGGGCAGACTTTACACAAATAGCACGTGGTTTTATGATGAGTGCAGGGTGTATTCGTGCAAGATATTGTTCTGGAACAGATAAGCATCAATGTCCTGTTGGATTAGCAACACAGGATAAACGAAAACGAAAACATTATTTTGTACAAAAACATGCAATACATATAAAAAATTATCATAATAATTTATTGAAAAACATTAGAGGACTATTGGCAGTAATGGGCTTAAATGATATTAAGAAATTAAATAAAGATAAGCTGATTTTTTTAGATAAAAATTCTAGAGTTCATGATAATATTGATAAAGTTTTTGATAGAAGATTAGATATTGGTAAAGATTAGTTTTTTGAAAACTACTTTTGATATATATTTAAATTTAGGCTAAAACTCACTACTTACTCACTTAAGGTTGATAATCTTTCATATATTAATCTTAAGGAGTTAAAATGTTAAAACAAAGTTTACTAATCGCAGGATTAGCTGCATCGCTTATGGCGGGAAATGTGAAAATGGATTTAAATGCTAAGTATGGTGCAAATAATTTCCATACAAAAGGTGCTGTAGAGTTTGCAACTTTAGTTAAGGATTATACTAAAGGAAGTGTTAATATTACAGTTCATCCTGGTTCGTCATTAGTTAAAGGTAATCCTTTAAAAGCTGTAAAAGATGGAACAGTTGCAATGACTGATATGTTTATACCATTTACTTCTGGTGGTGGTAAAGTATTTGGTGTTTCTGCTTTACCATTTATTGCACAATCTTACGATGATGCATTTAGACTATACCAAATTTCAAAACCAGAGTATGAAAAAACTGCAAAAAAATGGAATCAAAAATTTCTTTATAGTGTAACATGGCCAGCTTCTGGTTTCTATTCAAATAAAGTATTAGAATCATTTACAGATTTTAAAGGAATCAAAACTAGAACTTACGATAAAAATTCAGCTGGATTTGTAAATAGTGCTGGTGGAAATGCCGTTGCATTACCTTGGGGAGAAGTATATTCTGCTCTTAGAACGGGTATGGTAAATTCAGTTATTACTTCATCTTCATCTGGGAAAGATGGTAAGTTTTGGGAAGTATTAAATAACTTTACAAAAATTAATTATGCTTATCCTTTACAAGCTGTGACAATTAATCTTGATTACTGGAACTCATTAGATAAAAATCAAAAAGATGCAGTTTTAAAAGCTTCAGCTGAAATTGAAAAAGCACAATGGGCCGCAGTTAAAATTGAAGATAAAAATGCTCTTGATATAATGTCAAAAAATAGTATGAAAATTTCTGAACCAAGTCCTAAGTTACAAAAACAATTAAATATTATTGCTAATAATATGTTAGTGAAATATTTAGAAGATGCAAAACCTGAAATAAAAAGTATCTTTGAGGAGTATGTATCTGGCTCAAGTGAAGAAATCAAAACAGTATTTAAAAAATATAGAAAATAAGTAAGACGATGAAAACTTTTAATAATCTTGTAAATAAGCTCTCTTTGTGGGGAGCTTATTTGTCATCAGTTTTAATAGTGTCTTTAGTGGTATTAATATTAGTAGAGATATTTATTCGGTATTTTTTTGATATGTCTACAATGATTGCAGATGAATATAGTGGATATATATATTTAGCTTCAATTTTTTTAGGTCTAGCATATGCATTTACTGAAAATTCTCATATTAGAATCAATATTATAACATCGAGAATGAGTAAAAATGCAAATGGATTTATTGATGTAATGGCAGGAATGATAACTATAGTTGTATTAGTTTTTGCACTATATAGAACACTTTTATTTACGTACGATTCTTATGAAATGGAAATGATGTCTGAAGCTGTTTCCGAAACACCACTATATTTAACTCAAGTAGTGATGCCTTTAGGAATTATCTTGTTTATTTTAGCTGTACTATCTTTTGTATTGAAAGGATTAAAAAATGATATCTGATCCACTTGTTTTATCTATGATTATAATTTGTATAATGTTTGTCTTTTTACTGTCTTCGATATGGATTGGAGTTTCATTAATTTTAACTGGTATTGTTGGAATGCTAATTTTTGAACATAATCTTCCTCCTGCTATATCGTTAATTGACAAGATTGGAGATTTATTAGCTTCATCAATGTACGATTCATTAAATTCATGGTCTTTAGCAGCCTTACCAATGTTTATTCTTATGGGTGAGATTTTATATAAATCTTCAATATCTACAAGATTATTAAATGGTTTGATGCCTTGGTTGAATTTCATTCCAGGAAAACTTCTTCACGTGAATGTTGCGGCCTGTTCATTATTTGCTGCAATTTCCGGTTCAAGTGCAGCAACAACTGCAACTGTAGGGAAAATAACACTTGATGAGCTTAAAAAAAGAGGATACTCAAAATCTCTTGCTCTAGGTTCATTAGCTGGTAGTGGAACTTTAGGATTTTTAATTCCTCCATCTTTAATAATGATCATTTATGGTGTTATGTCAGATGTTTCAATTGGAAAGCTATTCATGGCAGGTGTTCTTCCTGGATTGTTATTAGCTACTTTATATTCAGCATATATTATGATAGCTGCAAAAGTAGATAGTAGTGTTGTGCCTCAAGATGAAGATACATATAGTTTTGATGATTTTATTCATTCATTCAAAGATTTATTTCCTATATTTTCTTTAATTACAGTTGTTTTAGGTTCAATTTACGGTGGTTTTGCAACTCCAACTGAAGCTGCTGCTTTAGGTGTTTTAGGTTCTATTATACTTGCCTTATATTTTAAAAATTTCTCTCTTGAAATTTTAAAAAATGCACTTTTAAATTCAATAAAAACAACGGTAATGATTAGTTTTATTATTGTTGGTGCAGGTTTTTTATCTCAAGTAGTTGGATTTTTAGGAATAGCAAGAGCAATCAGTGAATTTATTGGAGCATTAGGACTTTCTCCTTTAGTACTGATTTTACTTATAGGTATTATGTATGTATTTTTAGGAATGATATTAGATGGAATTTCTATTGTTGTAATGACATTACCGATTGTTTTACCTATTATTGTATTAGCAGGATATGATCCTTTATGGTTTGGTATCTTTTTAGTATTTATGGTTGAATTATCTCAAATTACTCCACCCGTTGGATTCTCCTTGTTTGTAATACAGAGTATTAGTGGTGAGAAAATTGAGTATATATTAAAAGCTACTTTACCATTCTTCATTTTGATGATTGTTGCAGTTCTTTTAATTACATTTTTCCCAGAAATTGTTCATTATTTACCAAATCAGATGATTAAATAAATTTAATTTAGAAGTGGCATAAAACCCACTTCTTTCACACTCAAGCTAGTTAAACTTCTATTGAAAATTAAAATGTGGGAAAAGAATGACAGAATTACTATTTATAATGGCATGCGTATTAATTTACTTGTACTCATTTTTATATAGAAATATTGCAATATTAGCAAGTGGTACAACAATTTTAATAGCTTCACTAGTTGACGTGAACTTATATTTTGTTATAGGGTTGATTCTAATTTTGGGAATTATTAGAGTAAATAAGACAGGTATGAAAGATGAGTCTTGAAGTTATTTGTTTAATATATGGTAAAATAAAGGAATATTAATGCAAGGTGATAATATGAATATTAGACTAAACTGTGACATGGGTGAAAGTTTTGGTATTTGGAAAATGGGTAAAGATGAAGAAATTATGCCCTATGTATCTTTGGCAAACTTAGCATGTGGTTTTCATGCTTCAGACCCTATTACTATGAATCGTTCCGTTGAACTTGCAAAAAAGTATAATGTAACAATTGGTGCACATCCAGGGTATCAAGATTTAGTAGGTTTTGGAAGACGAAGTATGCTTTGTTCATTAGAAGAGATAAAATCTATAGTTCTTTATCAGCTAGGCGCACTTAGTGCTTTTTGTAAACTTCATAATACTACCGTTTCATATGTAAAACCCCATGGAGCTTTATATAATGACATGATGAGAGATGAAAATATTTTTAAAGCAATACTAAGTGCTATTGCTTCTTATGATAAAAATATTAAATTAATGATTTTATCAACTCCAAATTATGAAGCTTATGACCATACTGCTATGTTGTATGGAGTTTCATTATTATATGAAGTATTTGCAGATAGAAATTATAATGATGATGGAACATTAGTTTCTAGAGTTTTACCTAATGCTACAATCCATGATGAATTAGAAGTTATGGAGCGAATTAAGAACTTAAAAGAGAGAGGATATCTTGAAAGTATTAGTAATCAAAAGCTATTTTTAAAAGCTGATACAGTTTGTGTTCATGGTGATGGAGAAAATGCTTTAGAGTTTATAAAAGCTTTACAAAAAGTTCTAAATTAATGAATATAAAAATTGCTTCTGTTGATTCACTAATTATTTATTTTAGTGATACTATTTCTAAAGAAACTTCTTTGCAAGTAAAAAGTTTGTATAAAAGTTTAAAAGAACTTAATGATGAAGGATTAATTGAAATTATTCCTTCTTATACTTCTTTGTTTATTTCTTATGATGTTTTTAAATATAATTTTAAAAGTATAAAGAGTTTTTTAGAAGAGCAATTAAAAGATTTAAAATCATATGAAGAAGATAATTCAAATATTATAAATATTGATGTTTATTATGGTGAAGAAGTAGGTCTTGATTTAACTAGGGTTGCTACTTTTGCAAATATAAGTGTTGATGAAGTAATTCAACTCCATAGCTCTAAAATATATGATGTATATGCAATAGGCTTTTTACCAGGATTTGCTTATTTAGCATCAATAGATGAGAAGATTGTTGTACCAAGATTAGAGAGTCCAAGAAAAATCACACCTAAAGGTTCTGTTTCAATTGCAGATAATCAAACTGCAATATATCCTCAAAATTCTCCTGGTGGTTGGAATGTACTAGGAAGAACCACTTTTGAACTTTTTGATAAGAATTTAGCTAAGTTATCACCACTATGTATTGATTCAAGAATTAAATTTAATCCTATATCCAAAGAGGAATTTTTAAACCAAGGTGGAATACTATGAGTGGGTTTGAAGTTATAAAAGCGGGTATCTTTACACTTATTCAAGATAGAGGGAGATATAACTATACTCATTTAGGGGTTACAACAGCAGGTTATTTAGATGAATATTCAGCATTGTGGGCACATAAACTACTAGATAATGATGTTAATAATAATCTACTTGAAATTACTTTCTCTAATGTGGAATTTAAATCTACAGGAAATACTACCCTTGCAATTACCGGTGCATATTGTGAGTTTTTTATAAATGGTATTTTAAAACCAGTTTGGTGTAGTTATGATATAAAAACTGGTGATATTGTAAAAGTGGGGAAATTTATGTCTGGAAGTAGGGTATATCTTGCAGTTAAAAATGGTTTTATAATTAAAAAAGAATTTGGAAGTAATTCTACTTCTATGAAAGAAAGTCTTGGAGGTTTATCTGGAGATAAACTTCAAAATAATGATTTCCTACCTTTTGAAAATACTAATATTATTGTTAAAAAAAGAATTAGAGAAGATTTATTACCAAAATATGAAAATGAATTAACTCTAAGAGTAATACTATCTTGTCAAGAGGATAGTTTTAAAAAAGAAGAAAAGGATAAATTTTTTAATTCTAATTTTACGGTTACAAGTGATTTTAATAGAATGGCATGTAAGTTAAAAGGAGAGAGAATTAAATCTGACCTAAATGGTATTATCTCAGAAGGTATTTCTTTTGGTGCAATTCAAATACCAAAAGATGGACAACCAATTATTCTTTTAAAAGAAAGGCAAACAATTGGAGGTTATCCGAAAATTGGGTCTGTATTATCGATTGATTGTTTTAAACTTGCACAAGCGAAAATAGGTACGATTATAAGATTTGAAGAATTAGGTATAGAAGATGGTCAGAATAAAATAAAAGACTTTTATTCTAACTTTTTTTAATTTCTTCAATATTTTTTAATAAGCTATCCAATGCTTCATGAAAAGCTTGATCTTTTTTAACTTTTTTTATTGTGTAATCAAAAGTAGGTTTTATCATAACTCCTGAGTTACTCTTAAGTGTTGTATTGTATAAAACATTCGAAATAGTGTTCATTAGAGTTTCTAATTGTGAAGTATCTTCACTATTTATAGATATTATAAATTTACTAGTTAGGTATCTTGAAATATCAAACTTTAAGCTTTCTTCTCCTAACTTATTTTTTAGATAATTTGCTATAAAAACTAAAAGATTATTTGAAATCAGTTTATTATATGTATCTGCAATATATTCATAATCTGATACATCAATTAATATAATAATATTATCTTCTTTGAAAGTTGCTTCTCTTGTTAAATATTTATGATACAACCATTTTTTGTTATGCACTTTTGTTAAGTAATCTTTATATACATTATCTGTAATATCTTGTAGTTCAGTTTGTAAAGTTTTAATTTGTGTATATAAATTTTTCAATACTAAAGTATTGTTCTCTTTAATTGCTTCTTGAGCTTCTAACGTAACTGAGGCTGCTGAATCAATTGTTTTTACTGCTTCATTTACATATGCATTTATTTCATTAAATTCGTCTAGGACTAGTTCACTTAACTCTTTTTCAAAAGATTCATTATCTAAATCCAAATCAATTGTTTTTGCATGTTTATCAAAACATTGAAAATAGTTTGAAGGTAGTATAATCTCATTTGCTAATAGTTCTGTAATTGTTGAATCAGTAATTTCTTTTAATTTAGTTTTCATCTTTACCTCCAATTATTTGTTCTATTCTTTGAGGTTTTCCAATATAATAACCTTGTGAATAGTCAATGTCAAGGGATTTTACATATCTAAGAATTCGTAAATCACTAACGAATTCTGCGACAACTTTTATATTTTGTTCTTTACAAAATTGAACAATACTTTTTACTAGATTATAGTATACATCTTCGTCAATCTTTTTTATTAGACTTCCGTCAAGTTTTATGTAATCTGTATTAATATTTAATATATGTTCATAATTTGAAAACCCACTACCAAAATCATCAATTGCAATTTGTACATCATAAGTTTTTAAATCATTAATAAAGTCATTTACTAAATAGAAATTACTTATTTTTTTACTTTCTAAAATTTCAACAGTAAGATATTTTCCTATGTCTGTATCTCTAATATTACTAATTATTAAATCTTTCATTGAAGGATTTAGAATATCATTATAATCAAGATTAATACTAACATGAATTTTGTATGTTTTAATATAATCTATTACTTTTAATATCAATATTTCCATTAATTTATTGAATAATCTATATTTTCTAGCTTTTCCTAAAAAAACTTGAGGCATTATGATTTGACCATTTTTGTCATAGATTCTCATCAATGCTTCATATTTTGTAATTTCTGATGTTTTATTATCCTGAATTGCTTGAAAAAATGGTTCAACAGTTTTTTCTTTTATATTTCTGTGTAAGGTATCAAGTAGTTCTTCATTTAAAAAATGGTTTTTATATAGTTTTGAGTCATAATACATGAAATGTATATAGTTTAATTTTGCATTGTGTAAAGCTTTTTCAGCATAAACTTGTAAATCTTTTTCTTGTCCTTTAGAACATCCAATTGTTACATCAATATCAATCATAATATTATTGTTTAAAATGCTAAACTGGTTGGTAACAATATTATTAAAAATAATATTTTTTACTTCCATGATTTCCATTTCATTTAAATCTTCATAAATTGTTATTGTAAAGACATCAACGTGAGTATTTTTTACTTCTATACAAACTCTTCTTTCTAAATTATAAAGTATCTGTGTTTTTATGTCTTTTTTTAGGAGTTTAAAAAGTTGTGATAGTATGAAATTTCCATTTTCAAATCCATATACTGCATTAATATCCTTCATATAAAGAATATCTATTATATAGATAGTTTTTGTGTGATTCTTATAAAAATGCTTACAAAACCTTTGAAACAGGGACATTTCTTACCTTCTTTAGATTATACGTGCATTCAGTATATATAATTTAATCTTAAGAAATGTAAAAGTTTATTATGAATTTTAAAAATAAATTAAGAATTTCTTATAAGACATATACAAAGTGTATAATACCTGTCTCTTATACACATCTCCGAGCCCACGAGACCAGAGAGGATCT
>CAJXPH010000078.1 GCA_913057765.1 uncultured Campylobacteraceae bacterium | reverse complement strand
TCTACACTATCCTCTTCGTCGGCAGCGTCAGATGTGTATAAGAGACAGCTATTAAATAAATATCAAAAAGAATTAGAAGGTACAATAATAACTGTAAATGACATAAGCCATGAAAAATATCTTGAAAAAAAAGATATTGAACAAGAGCAAATATTAATTCAAAATAGTAAAATGGCAGCTCTTGGAGAAATGGTAAGTGCTATATCTCATCAATGGAGACAACCTCTTAGTACTTTACTCATGTTAATTAGTAATACAGAAGAGCTAATAGAAAAAGAAAAGAATACAAAAGCAAATGATTATTTATCAAGGTCAAGAAATACAATTGAGCATATGAATGAAACTATTAATGCTTTTCGAAATTTCTATAAAGAGGATTTTGGAAAAGCAAAATTTGATTTAATAGAAACTATTAATGAAATCATTTTGATAAGTTCGCCTCAAATGACGATGAATGCAATTGAATTAGAATTTGATTATGACCAAACTAATGATTACTCTTGTCATAGTTACCCTTCTTATATAAAACAAGTTCTAATCAATTTAATTGGAAATTCAAAAGATGAATTGTGCAAAATATTGAAAGAAGAACCTTTATATGAAGCTTCAATTAAAATCTTATTAACAAAAAAAGAGGATTGTTTTTTTATAAGTGTTGAAGACAATGGTCGAGGAATAGCCATTGAAAATAAAGATAAAATCTTTGAACCCTTTTTTACAACTAAAGGAGATCAAGGTACAGGAACTGGATTACACTTATGTAAGTTATTAGTAGAGAATAAAATGGATGGAAAGTTTACTCTTGATAATTCAAGTAATCCTACTAAATTTATGATTCAAATAGGAGCATAATATGTATGAAAAAGTAAAAGAATTACTCATTAAGAAAAATATATTAATAGTTGAAGATGAACAGAGTCTTCGAGATATTATGGTTGAATCAATTGCTGATTATGTAAATGAGATTTTTGTTGCTAAAAATGGAATAGAAGGTCTTGAAAAGTTTCAATCTCAAAATATAGATTTAATTATCTCCGATATACATATGGCAAAAATGACTGGTCTTAGAATGAGCTATGAAATACGAAAGTTTGACCCACATATCCCTATTATATTTTTAACAGCATATGATACTGATGAAAATATGATTGATGCAATTGAAGTGAAAAGTAAAAGTGTTCTTAAAAAACCATTTGATAAAAAACAACTTTTAGTTTCTATGATGCTTGCAATGAATTCTTTTAAAGAAGAGTTTACACTTTATGATTTATTAAATGGGTATAAATATAATTTGGACACTAAAGAATTAGTTTTAAATGATGAAATAATAGATTTAACAAAAAAAGAACAAAGACTTTTAGAACTACTTTTAAAACATCAAGAACATATAGTTCCTTTTTTATTAATAGAAAATTATGTATGGATGGAAAATGGTGCAACTCCTGATGCTATAAGAATGTTTATAAATAAACTTAGAAAGAAAATATACCCTGAACTTATACAAAATATCCAAGGTATTGGATATAAACTTACTATAAAATAGAGAAACTTCAAAAAAAAATAAAAGATTATACTTAGTTTATACTCTTGCCATAAAATTCCTATAGAGAAAGAATAAAAGCTATAGGAGGCTCAAAATGGTAAATGTGACAAAACTTGGATTATCTTTGTTACTCTCAACTGCTGTTAGTTTTGCTCACGCAGATAACATTATATTGAAAGAAAAAACTAATTTAATGCTAAATGGAAAGACAATAGGTTTTTCACCTATTTTAACTCCAGTTAATGTATTAAAAACTTCAAAAGATAAAACAAGTATAAAAATTAAAGGTTATAGACTTGAAAATTATCCACAGATGGTTGTTCGAGATATGGCAAGAGGTGAATTGTATGCAGAATTCGAAGATGAGGATATTGCTACTAAATCTTTTAAAGTAATCAAAAAATATGAAGATGATTATGGTGAAATATGGCATGAGGTTGAAGGTAGTTTTTCAATTGCATCAAAACAAATTGCTAAAGAACCTTCAAAATTATATTTAAATGCAAAAAAGACATATGAAAGAACTTGTTCTATGTGTCATCACTTGCCCGCCTCAACAGCATATACCGTTAATCAGTGGCCACAACAAATAGAAAGTATGATGGAGCAAGCGCCACTTGATGCTCCAACAAAGAGTTTAATAGTTAAATATTTACAACAAAATGCAATGGATGCAAAATAAAGGAAAAATTATGAAACGTAGAGGATTTATAAAATTAGGAGCAGCTTTAGGAGCAGCTACTACAGTTAAAGCAACTGGTGTTGAAGGTTTTATGGAATATACAAACTTTGATCAAAGAACTGCATTTTCAGCAAATAGATTTGGTATGTTTACTGCAACAATTAAGAGTGGTGAAGTTACAGAAACTAAAGCATTTAAAAATGATTATTTTCCAACGCCAATGATTAGAGCAACTGGTGATGCAATGCAAAATCAGACAAGAGTTGAATATCCAATGGTAAGAAAATCTTATCTAAAAGCAATGGGGCCTTCTAATCCTGAATTAAGAGGTAAAGAAGAATTTGTAAGAGTTTCTTGGGAAACTGCACTTGATTTAGCTGCTAAGCAAATGAGAACAACTTTTGATAAATTTGGACCTGAAAGTATCTATGGTGAATGTTACTGGTGGGGTGGTTCTGGTCGTGTAAGTTGGGGACGAACTGTTTCTAGAAGAATGATGAGGGTTCTAGGTGGTTTTGTAACTGAATCTGGAGATTACTCAACTGGGGCAGGACTTGTTGTTATGCCTCACGTATTAGGTGGTTCATCTGTTTATGATACTCCAACAAAATGGAAAGCTATTATTGAAAATGCAAAAAGTGTTGTTGTATGGGGATGTGACCCAGTTATTACAAATCAAATTACTTGGAGTATACCATTACATAGATGTTATGATGAGTTTGCAAAATTACAAAAAGCAGTAGTTAGTGGAAAAATTAAAGCCTTTTCTGTAGACCCAAGAAAAAATGACACTCAAAGATATTTAGGTTCTGAACATATCGCTGTTAAGCCTGGAACTGATCCTGCTTTAATGCTTGGTATGATTCATTATCTTTATACTAAGAAACTATATGATGCAAAATTTATTAAAAAATATACTGTTGGTTTTAATAAATTTAAAAAATATTTTCTTGGACAAGAAGATGGTCAAGCTAAAGATATTAATTGGGCAGAAGGTATTACTGGTGTGCCAGCAAGCAAAATTGCAGAGTTTGCAACTACTTTAGCAAAAGAAAGATCAATTATTCTTTGTGGTAGAGCATTACAAAGACAGGATCATGGTGAGCAAAATCACTGGATGTGTACTGTTCTTTCTGCTATGTTAGGTCATATGGGATTAACTGGTGGGGGTATTGAGTTCTCATTAGCATATAACTCAAGTGGTGCTACGGATAAAGTTGCACCAACGATCTCGGGTATTAGCCAATCTATTCCTGAAAAATATAATAAAAAATATCCAGATGCTCCTTGGTTGAAAAATCACGATGTTGTAATTCCTTCATCAAGATCAATCGAAGCATTAGAACACCCTGGTAAAATTATTGACCAAAATGGTAAGAAAATTAAATTACCACATATTAGATTAATGTATAACGCATCAGGTTCTCCACTTACACGTCACCAAGATGTTAATAATATGATTGAACAATGGAAAAAAGTTGACTCAGTAATTACAGCTGAACCATTCTGGACATCAACTGCCAAAATGTCAGATATTGTGTTACCTGTTGCTTTAGAATTAGAAAGAGTTGATATTGATCAAACAGGAAGTGTAAAAGAATATATTATTGCTAGAAAAGCTGAAGTTGCACCAGCAGGTGAGAGTCAAAGTGACTTCTGGATTTGTAGAGAGTTATGTAAAAGATGGGGATATGAAGAAGTATTTACTGAAGAGAAAACAGAGCTAGATTGGGTTAAATCAATTTATGCAGATGCGGCGGTAAAAGGTAAAGGAATGGGTCTTTCAATGCCATCATTTGATGAATTCTGGAAAAAAGGTTATGTACGATTTCCTAAAGATGATAAAAAAACTGAAAACTATACAAGATATGCGGAGTTTAGAAATAATCCTTATAAACATAAATTAGGAACACCATCAGGTAAAATTGAAATTTATTCTCCTGTGATTGCTAAGTTTAATTATGATGATTGTAAAGGATATCCTTCTTGGATTGAACCAAAAGAGTGGTTAGGTAATAAAGAAGTAACTAAGAAGTATCCACTTCATTTAGTAAGTCCTCACTCTAAGTATAGACTTCACTCACAGTTAAACAATAGTTATATTAGAGGGTTGTATGAAAAATCAGGAAGAGAGCCTTTATTGCTTAATGCAAAAGAAGCTAAAAAAAGAGCTTTGAAAACTGGTGATATCATTAGAGTATTTAATGATAGAGGTGAAATCCTTGCAGGTGTTTACGTAACAGAATCTGTAATCGATGATGTTGTTGTAATGTGTGAAGGTGCTTGGTATTCTCCTGAAGTTCCAGGTGAAAAATCTCTTTGTCAACACGGTAATGTAAATATCCTTACTATTGACAAAGGTACTTCAAAATTAGGACAAAGTAATATTGCTCATACAGCATTAGTACAGATTGAAATATATAAAGGTGTTTTAAAACCAATAAATGCCTTCTCTAAACCGAAAATCTTACAAAGTCTATAGATTATATAAAGGGTTTCATTCTTTGAAACCCTTTATTTTAACAGTACTTATTTAAAGGCGAGAGGTAAAGTCTTTTTTTTATGTTTTAATTCTTTTCTATCGTCTTTAGATAAGTACTTAACTAAGTCTTAAATCAAATAAAAGGAGTAAATATGAAAAAGTCTGTATCTCTTTTTCTTATTATGTCATGTTTAGCATATGCTAATTCTTATACAAAGTGTATAGGATGTCATGGAGCCAATGGAGAAAAAGCCGCATTAAATGGTAAATCAAAAATCATTAAAGATATGACAAAAGCAGAAATAAAATTTGCTATGTTAGGATATAAAGATGGTTCATATGGCGGAGCTATGAAAAATCTAATGGTTGCTCAATCAAAATCATTGAGTGAATCAGATATCAATTTAATTGCTGAAAAAATAGGAAAATAGTTAAGTATTACTATTTTGAATCACAGGTTTATCCTTCTATAAGAGGATAAGATATATAATAAAAAATAAAAAATAAAAAATAAATAATTAGAATTAAATCACTAAGCTACAAGTACTTATGTATTTGTAGCTTTTTTTTATTAGGAAAATATATATGGATATTTATTTTGGTATTTTTTTATTAGGAGTAACCTCTTTTTTTACTCTAATAAATCCACTTGGTGTGATGCCAATTTTTATAAGTCTAACTTCTAATTTAGATAAAAAACAACGTGCTGTTACTGCAAAAAAAGCTATTGTTGTATCTTTTATAATATTAATACTATTTGCAATATCAGGACAACTTCTATTTAAGTTTTTTGGAATTTCTGTAAATAGTTTAAAAATCGTTGGTGGTGTAATATTCTTTATGATGGGCATGGATATGCTTCAAGCAAGACTCTCTCGTATAGAAGTTAAAGATGATGAGGTTAAAAAATATGTTACTGATATTTCAATCACTCCTTTAGCTATTCCAATGATCTGTGGACCAGGTGCTATTACAAATGCAATAGTTTTAATGGAAGATATGAATGGTTTTGCAGAACAAGGAATATTACTTCTTTCTATATTTGTTGTAATGGTTTTAACGTATATAATACTTTTAAGTTCAAGTAAGATTATAAAAACTATTGGTGAAACAGGAAATGCTGTATTAATGCGTTTAATGGGATTAATCGTAATGGTTATTGCAGTTGAATTCTTTTTTGCTGGACTAAAACCTATTGTTGCAGGAATGTTTTAAACAAATCAAAAAGAGTTTACTTATCTAACTTTTTAAATTCTTTTATAATCTCAAAAATTGGTTCACTTCCTACAGAAATTCTAATTAAATCAATTGGTAATCCAATTTCTTCTAAAAACTTATTTCCATCTTTACTTATGATTAAATCATAGTGAGCTAAATAAGTATAAGGCATAAGAAGAGTAAACTCTGTTCCTAAACTTGGACCTTTCGCAAAGTTTAATTTATCATATACTTCTTTTATATTTTTATTAAAAGTCACAGATATAACACCTGTATATGAATTCTCATCTATCATAGTCTGTCTGTAATTTTCTTTATTTTCATCACTTAAACAGTAATATATTTTATCAATATAAGAGCATGTTTTAAAGTATTCAACAAGTGTTTTTGTATTTGAACTAATTTCTTTTACTCTACTCTTATAATCTTTTATTTGTAAGGCTAGTCTTTGAATATCTTTTATATAAACGCATTCGCAATGCTTAAAAAATTCAACTGTCATGTGTGATAGATTATGTTTTTTATTTAGAATAATTGCACCCATTAAAACATCTGCATTTCCACATGCAAATTTAGTAAGTGATTCTACAAAAATATCTGCATAATCTTTTAGATCAAGATTATATGGTGTTGCAAATGTTGTATCTATTACTAATGGAATATTGTATATATCACAAAGTTTTCTTAGCCTTTTTATATCAACACTAGTAAGCAGTGGATTTGTTGGAATCTCTGTAATAATTGCTGTGATACTAAATCCATACTCTTCTAAATATTCTTCAAGTAAATCAAGATTTGAAATATCTGGAAAAACTTTTTGTCTATGAAAATGATGATTTACTATGTTCATAGTATCAAGATATAACCATCCAAATTGAACTAAGATATTTCTTCCATTGTGACTTTGAATTGAATTTAATCCTCGAACAATTGAGTAAATTGCATTCATCCCGGAAGGTGCCAAACATATATTTTCTTTTGGTTGTTCATATGCGTTGGCTAAAGTATTGATTATTATATCTTTGGCCTCAATTTCATCTTCAAGGTCTTCTTTATGTAAACAGTTTATTAAACCTTCTTTATACAGATATTCTTCCGCTAGTCTTGAAGATAGATTACATCCAACGTGTTGAATATACATCAATACCTTTTGCAGTTGGCAAGTTCCATTTCGAACTAAAATTACTCCAAAAGGTTCATCTATTTCTATTTTGTTATGAATAAAATATTTATCACTTACAAGAGCAACAGCTTTTTGTGAACTTAATAGAACTACTTCATAATCATCGCAGACTTTGTATTTGTTTTTTATAAAAAGTCCAAGCTGTTTTAAATATGGATGAAGTATAAATCTTGGATAACCACTTTTAATTTTTTCTAGAATTTCAGGTGTTTGCTCTTCATAATCTATAACATCTTGAATAGTTGGCATAGAAACAGATACCGCATGTACGTTATTTATTGGTAGTGTTTCTCCACATTTTATTGGTTCAAAAAAGTTTTTAGTCATTATTTACTATTCTTTATTTTACTGCTTGTTTAATATCTTCAATTAAATCTTCAACATTTTCTAAACCAATTGAAAATCTAACTGTAGAATCAGCAATTCCAATGGCAGCTAGTTCTTCTTTTGAGAAAGTCGCATGTGAAATTTTAGCAGGTATTTCTACTCTTGAATCAGGACTTCCAAATGAACATTTTTCTCCAAAAATCTTTGTATCTTCAATAAACTTTTCTGCTAGTTCAACACTATTAAAATCTACACAAAATAGTCCTGGAATATAATCCATTTGTTTTTTTGCTAATTCATGTTGAGGATGTGACTCTAAACTTGGATGAGTTACTTTAACAATGTAATCTTGTTCCTCTAAAAATTTTGCAATGGCAATTGAGTTTTTCTCGTGTTCTTGCATTCTAACTTTTAAAGTTGGGATACCAAGTGTAATTAGATATACATCCATTGGATTCTGGCTTCGTCCACCTGCATTTGCATAGTAGTGAATTTGTTCTGATAGTTCTTTAGTTTTTGCAACAATTGCTCCTGCCACCACTGCTCCATGACCTGATATATATTTAGTAGTTGAAAATAAAGAAAAATCAGCTCCAAGGTCAAGAGGTCTTTGAGATATAAATGTTGCTAAAGAATTATCAACTGCAAATAATGAATTGTATTTATGTGAAAGTACAGCTACTTCTTGTAAATCAATGATTTTTAATCCAGGGTTTGTAGGGCTTTCACAAAGTACTAAATCAATAGGATTGTTTTTTAGAATTTCTTCCATTTTATCAAACTCTAAAAAGTTTGCAAAGTGAACAGTTACATTGTATTTTTCTTTAAATATTTTTAATAATCTAAATGTTCCACCATAACAGTCTGCTTCTACTAAAATTTGAGAGTTTGCTTTTAATACAGTTTCAAAAAGTAGGGCAACAGATGCAATACCAGTATGTGTACAAACACAACCAGCTCCATTTTCTACTTCTGTAAATAGATTTTCTAACATTTCTCTTGTAGGATTATCACTTCTTGTATAGTCATATATTTTATCACCAGATTGTTTTTTTAAGTCAAATGTTCCAGTATTATAAATAGGAAAATGTGATGCTCCTGATTGTTCTTCAAATGGAGCAAATTTTGCAATATGGCTTAGTGATGTTTCTATATGTTTATTATTCATAAAAATCCTATATTTTTAACGGGATTATATCAAATTTTTAATAAGAGTTAAACAGAACAAAATTTAATTATTAGGTTTTCTAATATAAGACATGTTTTATATTATTTTGATATTGTTCTTAAAATAGATAAAAAGAATGTATTATGAAATTAGATGAATTAAAATTAGATGTAGATTATTTCCAATTTGACGAAAAACTTTTCCAAAAGCTTGATGCTCAACCTTTAAATAATCCTCACCTTATCTCATATAGTAAAAGTGCCTGCGATTTGATAGGACTTGATTATAAAGAGTGCGAGAGTGAAGATTTTCTAAAGTTTGTAAATGGTGCAAAAGTTTTAGAAGGAAGCCAACCTTATTCTATGGTTTATGCAGGACATCAGTTTGGATATTTTGTTCCTCAATTAGGTGATGGTAGAGCTATAAATCTGGGAAGTATAAATAACTGGCATCTTCAAACAAAAGGTTCTGGACTAACAAGATATTCAAGACAAGGTGATGGTAGGGCAGTTTTACGTTCAAGTGTTAGAGAATATATCATGAGTGAAGCTATGCATTCTTTGGATATTCCAACAACAAGAGCTTTAGCTTTAATTGGCTCGTCTCATGAAGTAATGAGATCTTACGAAGAGATAGAAACTGGCGCAGTTGTTATGCGTCTGTCTCCTTCTTGGATAAGAATAGGAACATTTGAGTTTTTTGCACGTACTCAAAATTCAAAAGAGAATGTAACTAAGTTAGCTGACTACGTAATAAAACAGTCATATTCTCATTTAGAAAATGAAAAGAATAAATATGAAAAGATGTTTTATGAGCTTGTAGATAATACAGCAGAACTAATTGCTAAATGGCAAGTATATGGTTTCATGCATGGAGTTATGAATACAGATAATATGTCAATGGCTGGAGTTACAATAGATTATGGTCCATATGCTTTCATGGATACTTTTGAGAAACACAATATTTGTAATCATACAGATGTACAAGGAAGGTATTCATATAATAACCAACCTCATATAGCTGGATGGAATTTAGAAGTTTTAGCGAATACTTTAAAAGATATTTGTGATTTTGAAAAGTTAATGAGTTATCTAGAAACTTTTATCCCTCAACATATAAAAGTTTATCTCGAACTTATGAATAAAAGAATAGGTCTAGATGAAAGTTTAAGTGGAAATTCTAATTTAGATTTGATAATTGAATTACTTGGAGCCTTAGAGAGTGCTAAATGTGATTATAATTGTTTCTTCTATGAATTAACAAAATTAGAAAACTTAGATGAAATATCAACTATTACAAATATTTGTATACTTAGAGAACCTATTATTAAGTGGTTTGAAGAATATAAAAAAGTGATAAATGAACAAGGTCAAGATTTTAAAATAATGCAAGAATTGATGAAAAAAACAAATCCAAAATATGTCATCAAAAACTACATGCTTCAAGAATCAATAGATATGGCGAAAGAGGGTGATTTTAAATTGGTAAATGATTTACTAAATATTGCGCAGAATCCATTTGATGAGCATGAGGAGTTTGATAGATATTCAAAACCTACACCAATAGAGCACAATAACTTAAGACTTTCTTGCTCTTCTTAGTAAAAAGGGAATAGGTATAATTTTATATATACCTAAACTCCAAGTTCCCTTTATATTTCTAATTTCTTATTGTATTCTTTAATTGCCGTAATTAACTTTCTTTCTGTTTCTTCTTTTAACCTAACTGGTCTATTCTCTTCATTCATACATTCCGCTACGTGATTTGTTGAAATTCTAATTGTTGCTGTATAAGTTTTTTCCTTATATTCAAAAATTGCATTGAAATAATTTCTTGGAATTACTTCTGGATTTCTCTTAACTGCAATATCATCTTTTTCAACTGGGCTCACTTTTAATATCTTCATTTTCTCTCCATAGTTTCTTATTCGTCATTCTATTATAATGAAGATTAATATAATGAAGTTCTTACTTATATGGAATAGTAAATTCGATTGCTACATCTGAAAAAGATTTGTTTTGGTGAAATGCACCACATTTTTTAGCAAATGCCATAAATGAGCTTTTCATATTAAAATCTAAAATATCAATAGTCCCTTTCGCAACAATTTTTCCATCAACGATTTCATACATCATTGGTACAGCCTTTGTAACTTCGTTCATATTTACATTTAAAATCAAACTTTTTTTCATTTCATTTACATCTGAAATATTTCCTTTTATAACTTTTGAAGTTGCAAGAGAAAATAATGTAGAAGTCATGTTTAGATTTCTAGCTGGGTTTTTTGATTCAAGTGAGTCTGATACTATTGTAACCATAGAACTTTTTAAGAATGCACTTAAATTATCAGATGATTTGATAATTAATTTAACGTCATTGAATGTACCAGAAACAGGAGCTTTTTTTTCTGTTTTAAATCCAGTCCATTTTACACCTAAGTCTCCATTTAGTTCGTATGCACTTAAACCTGTCTCTTATACACATCTCCGAGCCCACGAGACCAGAGAGGATCT